>JAMIQN010000169.1:0-7063 GCA_035914595.1 Chitinophagaceae bacterium
GGCTGCTCGCCACGGCGATGGCCTGATTGCTGATTCCCGTGCCATTCAGGACTATCTGAAGGCGACCTACGGCAGGGAGTCCAGCTTCATTCCTTACGGGGCAGCTATCTATGAAGAAGACGGCCTTGACGTACTGCCAAATTATGGAGTGGCCGTAGAGGGGTATCACCTGCTCGTAGCGCGCATGGAGCCTGAGAATAATATCGAAACCATCATTCGGGGCTGCTTGCAGAGTAAGGATGGCCGGCCAATTCTGGTTGTTGGAAATACCAGCAACGCGTACGGCACCGGTTTGAAACAGCAATTTGCAGAAGATCCTGCAGTTTGTTTTTTAGGAGCGATTTACGAGGCTCCCGTCATCAATGCGCTTCGTCGAAATGCCTTCCTCTATTTCCACGGCCATTCAGTAGGCGGCACCAATCCTTCGCTACTGGAAGCGATGGGTTGCAGAGCCCGGATCGTAGCACACCAGAATCCTTTCAATGCAGCGATTCTCGGTGAAGACGCCTTCTTCTTTTCCGATGAATCGGATATCAGCAGGATTATTCAAAATGCAGGTCCTCGCAGCGCACAATTGCATTGGGTAGAAGCGAATCTTGAGAAAATCCGCAGCCACTACAATTGGCCATCCGTCATAGATGCCTATGAACGCGTAATGCTGGAAGCCTTAGCCAAAAAGCACTAATCAGAGTAGGGAATACACTGCCGAGGAAGTGCCGGAATGAGCGGACTGGATTCCTCCATTGATTTTCCACCAAAAGAGAAGCCGCTTCGGGGAGGAAGCGGCTTCTTCGGAAATAGCTTGCGGAAACTTACTTGGTATTGGCAAGGAAATCCTTCACTTTTTCCTTGTGCACAATACCTTCCTTGAAGCTGTAAGCGCCGGTTTTAGCATTGCGAACGGCCTTAATCACCTTCGTGTAATTTTTTGCTTCAGCGGCCAGCTTAGGGTCCTTCTTGATGGCGGTTTTTGCTGCTTTTGCCATGATATTTTGAATCTATGTTCACGCCGACTATGAGCCGTGCGAACTGGGTGAGATGGTTATTTAATTTCCTTGTGAACGGTGTACTTCTTCATGATTGGATTGTACTTCTTCAGTTCAATCCGCTCCGGAGTGTTCTTCTTGTTCTTGGTAGAAATGTAGCGGCTTGTGCCAGGCAGGCCTGAATTTTTGTGCTCGGTGCATTCCAGAATTACCTGAACGCGGTTTCCCTTCTTAGCCATATCTCGTTAGGATAAAATGTAGTTAGCGATTAGCCCTTTCGGTGCCTGTAAGGCTGAAAGGGAATTTTGAGTTTAGATAGACTGCCCTTCTGCGCGCAGCTTTTTTACTACGGCAGCAAGCCCATTCTTGTTGATGGTACGGATCGCATCAGCAGAAACTTTCAATGTTACCCAACGGTCTTCTTCAGCGAAAAAGAATCTCTTAGTCTGCAGGTTGGGCAGAAAGCGGCGCAATGCCTTCTTGTTGGAAAAGGAAACTTTATGGCCTTTAATGGGTTTCTTACCGGTTACCTGACATACGCGTGCCATCTGTTCAAAAATTTTGGACGGCAAAAGTCAGAAAATTCTGCCTTCCTGCAAAATAAAAAGTCAGGAAAATTTTGGAGCCTTCCGCGACACAGTAAATCAGGGCATTTCAGGCAACAACAGTTTATCTAAATCCATGATGCCCGGCACATTCTCGCTCACCAATCCCTCGCCATACCGCACGCCAATCCGCTTTCCCATCAGTGCATCACGAGCCACTACCTGGTCGAAGAAATTTTGAGAAGAAATGTAGGTGGCCGGTTCATCGGAATTCTCGTTATGAAACTGACTTCGATAGGCCCGAATGGCCTCCAGCTTCAGCTCTTGCACATCGCTGATATCCACAACCAGGTGGGGCTCCAATTGGCGATCCTGAATCATGTGGAAGACCCGCTTCGGCCTCCAGGCCTGCTGCATCATTCCTCCATCTTTCGTTTCGATTTTGCGAAGCCCTGAGAGAAAACAGGCATCAGCTACCAGGCGCCCCGCACGCCCGTGGTCCGGGTGGCGATCTTCCAGCGAATTGGTGATGACGATATCCGGCTGCCAGCGCCGCAGGTAAGGAATGATTTGCATCTGATGGGCTTCATCATTGCTAAAGAACCCATCTCTCATACCCAGATTTTCGCGGACGCGCACATTCATAATCTGCGCGGCGTCGACAGCTTCTTTCAGGCGGATTTCCGGTGTGCCTCTGGTGCCCAGCTCGCCGCGGGTAAGGTCCAGAATACCTACGGCCTGGCCTGCCTTGGCATGCTTAATAAGAATCCCGGCACAGCTTAATTCAACGTCGTCCGGATGGACTGCAAAGGCAAGAATGTGAAGTTTCAATTCCGTTCCTTTTTTTCTGATTGCGCCGCAAAGGTGACGTTTGTTGTCAATAAGCGCTCAGAGGGTGCATAGGCAAAAAGGATGTCGGTGCTTCCGCAAAGTCTAATGCTAATGAGTGCTTTGCGTGGCGGCCTTGTAGCGGTAGTAATACTGAAGCTCGATGTCGCGCACAATGCGCTCGATATCGCGGTCTTCGCCGTAGGGGTCGTATTCGCGTTTCAGATTGTTGGAAAAGAGCAGTGCAACCCCCTGCCAAAGTGTTGCCGTAAAACCACCTTTCATCTCCTTGATGATCGAAAAGCAATTCTTACCGGTCTGCCGATCTATGAGCTTTACCAACACCTGCCCCTGCGAAATGCTGAGATTACTGAGCTCTCCTTTCCAGCGTTTGTTGAGTTCTTTTTCGACGCTCTTGATGTATTTCTTTCTTGCCTTCTTATCGTCGCCAAAGCGATCGAGGTTGACATCTACATAGCGAAGTACTTCGGCGGCAGCCACAGCGTAGGGATAAACTTTAGTGACGTTGTAGCGAAGCCGGTTCCATTTTTCGCGCTCTCGTACCAAACGCCTCGGGAGGCGCCCCCAGACATCCTGCTCATCCAGGAAAACCATTGCAAAGGTGTCATTACCTACGATGATGCCCCCCAGACGAATCGTGTCATTCACCCCACGCGGAATCTGAGCTTTCGCGGGAGCCGCGCAGCAAAGCATGATGGCGAAAAGGAGGCCGACACAGCGCATGACGTTAGCAATAGTCGGATAATGAAGGATAGATGATGCGCCCATCCAAGGTGCAGCGAGCAGAGTGAACGGGCCGGCCTTGTAACGTATTGTTCCGAAAATAGGAAGGTATGTACGATACTTTTGCGCACGCAATGCTAATAATCAGAAAGGGGCTGATTGCCTGCCTTATCCTGGGCCTGACGTCTTGCACCAAAGAGCTTCCGCCCTCACAAACTTTCATCCACGCCAAGGCGGATTCCGTTGCGGCTTTCAGGCTACAAGAAATTAGCAGGCAGGCAGCGGAAGACCTCGATCAGCGGATGACGATTGAGCTGAAGCAAAGGGTAGATTCACTGGTCCAGATGCGGCTGAAGGCAAGGCACAGAATGGATACTACTTCCACCACGAAACCATAGATATGCCACTCCCTCACCCTATCGTTTTCTATGACGGTAGTTGTGGCTTATGCAACCGCATTGTCCGCTTCATTATCCGCCACGACAGGCAGGGGCGATTTCATTTTGCACCGCTCCAATCAGAGGCAGGCATTCGGGCAATTGCAGCCGTGACAGAATGGATGACACCTGCGCCGGATACACTCATTCTCTTTGAGGAAGGCAGCTATTATATCCAGTCGGAAGCCGTGTGGAGAATTGCCGCCGGACTTGATGCCCCCTGGAATGGCTTTCGATTGCTCCGCTTCATGCCGCGATTCATTCGAGAGTCAGCATATCGAGTAATCGCGAAAAATCGTCGTCATTGGTTTGGCGAGACTGATCATTGTGAGGTCCTGGATGCAGCCATGCGCAGCCGTTTCCCGGATTGAATTTGCGTCCCGATGGGAGCACATCGTCTTTCAGAAAAAGGGAAAAAATCTACGCAGGAATCGCCTTTTCAATGGGAGCAAGATGCCCTTTGTTCAACTCTGGATTTGCCCGTTCTGCAGCTTCAATCGGTGCAAAATTGGAGAGTGCTTCACCGCCATTGTGTCGAACCACAACAGTGTGTTCATAATGGCAGGAAGGCTTTTTATCGGCAGTTACTACGGTCCATCCATCGTCCAGCGTATAGACTTCCTTGACACCGAGGTTAATCATCGGTTCGATGGCGATGACTGATTTCTCCTTGAGTTTTTTCCCATCTCCCCTGCGCCCGAAGTTGGGTACCTGTGGGTCTTCGTGCAATTGCCGGCCTACCCCATGGCCTACTAATTCGCGTACGACACCATAACCATACTGACCAAAAGTATGTTCCTCGATAGCCCAGGAAATATCACCAATCCGGTTGTGCGCTTTTGCTTGCACAATGCCTTTTGCCAGAGCCTCTTTCGTCACGCGCATCATCTGCAACACTTCTGTGGGTACCTCACCAATGGCAAAGGTGTAAGCATGGTCGCCATGAAAACCGTGGCGATAAAATCCACAATCCACAGAGATCACATCGCCGTCCTTCAGCTCATAGTCAGAAGGGAAGCCGTGCACTACCACTTCATTGACGGAGATACACAGCGATGCAGGAAAGCCTCCGTATCCTTTGAAAGAAGGGGTGCCTCCGTTGTCGCGAATAAACTGTTCGGCTCTGGCATCAAGTTCCTTAGTGGCAATGCCGGGACGAAGCATCTTGGCTACTTCGGTAAGCGTCGCCGAAACCATCAGAGCATTCTCACGGATGATGTCAATCTCTTCTTCGGTACGAATGTGTATCACGGTTGTCTGATTAAAAAAGTTTCCCGCAGACTTCGCAGAGTTTCGCAGAATTCCTATGGGTAGGGTCTGCGGTGGTCTGCGAGTTCTGCGGGAACCTGTAATGCCGCAAGTCCTTATATCACGGTTGCTGCCTGTCTGCCTGCAATTCGACCGGTCTTCATCAAACCATCATATTGACGCATCAGCAGGTGGCTTTCGATTTGTTGCAGCGTATCCAAAATAACGCCTACACCAATCAGCATGGAAGTTCCTCCGTAAAAATCTGCGAAGCCGCCCGTCACACCCATGATGCGCGCTGCACCGGGAAGGACGCCTGCTATTGCCAGGAAGATAGCTCCAGACAGCGTGATGCGGTCCATGATGGTTGCGATGTAATTCGCTGTGGATTCACCGGGTTTGATGCCTGGGATAAAGCTATTGTTCCGCTTCAGGTTGTCCGCCATATCCGTTGGGTTAAACGTAATGGCCGTGTAGAAGTAGGTAAAGGCAATAACCAGAATCGCGTAAACGAGGTAGTAAGGCCACTGATTCGGGTCACCGATAGAGCGAAGCACGCCACCTGTGTCATTCGGGCTGAACATTCCCGCCAGCGTTTGCGGGATAAACATCAGCGCCTGGGCGAAGATGATTGGCATTACACCCACCATATTCACCTTCAGTGGAATAAAATCGCGGGCGCCACTCACCTCACGTGCAGCATTGGACGAGCCAATGATTCGGCGGGCATAATTCAGCGGCACGCGACGAACCCCCTGAGTCAGCAGGATCAGGCCTACGATGACGGCAATGAAGAAAGCGATTTCAATCAGGAAAATCAGCAATCCGCCCGAGCCACCACCTTGTGCGTTACGTGCATCAAACTCCTGCGCCAGCGAGTGCGGGAAGCGGGCAAGGATACCAATCATGATCAACAAAGAGGTACCATTACCAATGCCCTTGTCGGTGATCTTTTCACCCAGCCACATGACGAACATGGAGCCGGTAGTCAGGATCACAACGGTGCTAACGGTGAACGTAAACGGAGAGAAATGCTGCAGGTCCAAAGCAGCCTGATATTGAGGCGAGCCCAGGAAAGTCGTGGCATAGGCAATGCTCTGGAAAGCCGTCACAACTACAGTCAGGTACCGTGTCCACTGGTTGATTTTCTTACGACCGCTTTCTTCTTTTTGGAGCTTAGCAACCTGCGGCACGATGATGCCTGCGAGCTGCATGAAGATGGAAGCCGTGATGTAGGGCATCACACCGAGCGCGAAGATGGCAGCGCGAAGGAAGGCGCCTCCTGAGAACGAGTTAATCAAACCCAGGATGCCATTGCCTCCCGAAGTCTCTGCCTGATTCAGCATATTCGGATTCAGGCCCGGCAGTGTGATGTAACAGCCTACGCGGTAAATCAATATCAGGAGCAGCGTATAAAGAATCTTCTTCCGAAGCTCTTCAATGCTCCAGATATTCTTCAACGTTTCGATGAGCTTCTTCACGTAATAAAACGGTGTGTGCGGAAAAAAAAGGTGTGCGAAGTAACGGAAAAGGCCGACAAGTTGAGGCGTTGCAAGGCTTGTTAGTCAGCTTTTATGACTGCCTTATCCACCAAACAACTATCGGCCTCTGCGTAGTGTGGGAGCGGAGCTTAAATCAGTTCAACGGTGCTGCCTGCCGCCTCCAGCACTTCCTTGGCTTTGGCAGAGATAGCAGACACTTTGAAATGAAGTTTTGCCTTCGTGTCGCCCACACCGAGGATCTTCACCTTGTCGGTACGGGAGATGAGGCCATTTGCGTACAAAGAGTCTTCTGAAAAATCGGTCAGTTCATACTTCTCAACGAGGAAGTCCACGTTGCCGAGGTTGAAGACTTTGTATTCCTGACGGAACGGATTCTTGAAACCGCGCTTCGGCATCCGGCGTTGGATAGGCATCTGGCCACCTTCGTGACCGCGCTTTGTCTTAGCGCCGGTGCGGCTTTGCTGTCCTTTGTTACCCTTGCCGGCAGTGGTGCCCAGGCCGGAACCTTCACCGCGACCAACGCGCTTCGTGCTGTGTGTAGCGCCCTTTGCGGGTTTGATGTTGTTAAGTGCCATTGTTCGTTTTGTTACTTACGCGGATTGAACGCATCCGCTCGCTTTGAATTATTTGATGAATGGAGAAGCCATTGGCAATTGCAATCACTTCTCAAAAAAGCCCGAGGCAAAAGTCTATGGGCTTTTGGAAGCATTGCGAAGCGAGATCCTCGCAATGACTAAAGCTTAGCCTGCAATCTGCTCCACCTTAACGAGGTG
>JAMIQN010000170.1:0-2397 GCA_035914595.1 Chitinophagaceae bacterium
AGCAGGACTACCTATCGAAGTGGAAAGAGGAACACGTTTTTCAGAAGAGCGTGGAAGAACGGGAAGGCGCTACCCCTTTTGTTTTTTTTGAAGGCCCACCCAGTGCCAATGGGCTGCCCGGTATTCACCACGTCATTTCCCGAACGCTGAAAGATTTGGTGTGCCGCTACAAAACGATGTGCGGCTTTCAGGTGAAACGCAAAGCCGGTTGGGACACGCACGGCCTGCCGGTGGAGCTGGGCGTAGAGAAGGAATTAGGTATTACCAAAGAAGATATCGGATCGAAAATTTCGGTTGAAGAATACAATCGCAAATGCCGTGAGGCCGTCATGCGCTACACGGCAGAGTGGGAGAGCATCACCGAAAAGATGGGCTACTGGGTGGACATGACTGACCCCTACATCACCTACAAGCCCGAGTACATGGAGACGCTCTGGTGGTGCCTGAAGCAGCTTTTCGAAAAAGACCTTCTTTACAAAAGCGTTAGTATCCAGCCCTATTCACCGGCTGCCGGCACCGGCCTTTCCAGCCATGAACTGAATCAGCCCGGGGCGTATCGTGATGTGAAAGACACGACGATTGTAGCCATGTTTCGTTGCATGGATACTGCGCGCCTCGGCGTCACCAACGACCTGCCTACCTACTTCCTGGCCTGGACCACCACACCCTGGACCCTGCCCGGCAACTGTGGCCTCGCAGTAGGCGGCAACATTCGTTATGTGCTCGTAGAAACCTTCAACCCTTACACCCACGAGCCTTGCAACGTGCTGCTGGCGGAAGGCCTGATCGGGAAATATTTTAAGGCAGAAGCTGAAAATGGAGATTTTGCAGGCTATGCTGCAGCCATGCAGCCGGCCCCGAAAGAGCCCCTGCCCGAAGGCCGTGGCACAACGATTTCGCGCTCGCATGAAGACGCTCCCAGCGCACCCATCACGCACCCCATAGAGACGAAGCCAAGTAAGCTGGCCCTGCCTTGGCGCATCCTAAGGCGCTTTGAAGGCCGGGAGTTGGAAGGCATCCGCTATGAACAGTTGCTGCCCTTCGAAGCCAACCGTGCCGCACTTTCCGGCGGTGATCCTTTCCGCGTGGTCATCGGCGATTTTGTAACCACAGAAGATGGTACCGGCATCGTGCATATTGCCCCGGCCTTTGGTGCCGACGACTTCCGCGTGGGGCAGAAAACGGGGTTGGGTATTTTCATCACGGTAGATAAACAGGGCCGCTTTATTGAAGGCATGGACAATGAGCCGGAAGGTTTTTTCCTGAGCCTTCGCTTCGTCAAAAACTACCGCTCCGAATCAGACTGGAAAGACACCGATCTGGACATTGCTCTCTTCCTGAAAGGCAAGGGGCAGGCTTTTAAGATTGAGAAATACGAACACAGCTATCCGCACTGCTGGCGTACCGATAAGCCGGTCATCTATTACCCGCTCGATGCCTGGTTCATTCGCACCACAGCGGCGAAGGACCGCATGATTGAACTGAACAAAACCATCAACTGGAAGCCTAAAAGCACGGGCGCGGGAAGGTTTGGTAACTGGCTTGAGAATATGGTGGACTGGAACCTCAGCCGCAGCCGCTATTGGGGTACACCATTGCCCATCTGGACCAGCGATGATGGCAAAGAGCGCAAGTGTATTGGCAGCATCAAGGAGCTGGAAGCTGAGATTCATTTTGCCAACGAAAAGCTCGACCTCAATCAATTTATTCACCCTTCGGCAACCAACGGTGATGAGCGCCATCGCGACTCTTTTTCACCGCAGGGAAATGGCGTGGACTTACACAAACCCTGGGTGGATCAGATCATCCTTTCCACTACAGATGGGCGGCCCATGCACCGTGAGCCTGACCTCATTGATGTGTGGTTTGATTCAGGTGCCATGCCTTATGCGCAGCAACATTATCCGTTTGAAAACCGGGCTGCTATTGAGGAGCAAAAGGCCTTTCCCGCCGACTTCATCGCAGAAGGTGTGGACCAAACACGTGGCTGGTTCTACACGTTGCATGCGCTGGGTGTGCTCCTCTTCGATTCCGTCGCCTACAAGACGGTAGTGTCCAACGGTTTGGTGCTGGACAAGGATGGCAATAAGATGAGCAAACGACTGGGCAATGTGGTGAATCCGTTTGAGACGATTGACAAGTGGAGCGCCGATGCCACCCGATGGTACCTCATCACCAATGCTTCCCCTTGGGATAGCCTGCGTTTTGACATTGCAGGCATCGGCGAAGTACAGCGCAAGTTTTTCGGCACGCTCTACAACACCTACCAATTCTTTGCGCTATATGCGAATGTGGGTGGTTTTGCTTTTCAGGAAGCCTATATCCCTCTGGCCGAACGCCCCGAGATAGACCGCTGGATTCTGTCTGTGCTCAACAGCCTGGTGCGCGACGTGCGCA
>JAMIQN010000171.1:0-4671 GCA_035914595.1 Chitinophagaceae bacterium
CGTAGGCCCACGCCCGCACATGCTCTACCATACCCGCTACTACGCGCAAACCATCCCTTACTACAATCTGCGGCATAATGCGCTGCCCGGCATGACCGGCATGGCTCAAATCAAAGGCTACATCGGCGAGATCAACCAGGAGCGCGATTTGCGCAAGCGCATTCAGTGGGACATCTACTACCTGAAGCACCGTAGCGGTTGGCTCGATTTCAAGATCTTCTTTATCACCATCGGGCAGGTGCTGGCAAAGTCCCTGCATCTGTTTCGTCGCAAGGACGATAAGGCGGAAAGCTAAGCCGCTGGCTGCATGATTATCTTGCAGTCATGTCCTTTGTCCTTGCTGCTACTTACCCCAACGAAGCCGATAATTTTTCGGTCCATTATGCGGCCGGACTGGCGGCCGGCCTGCAATTACCTCTTCGCATTATTTGCCCATACACGGTGCCTCTGGCAGTTGGCGAAATGCCGATGCCTTTGCTGCCTGTGGAGGAGGTGAGGGATGCCGCGCAGGCACGCGTTGAGAGTTTGAAAAGCGATTTCCAGCGTCAGTACCCGAACCTTCGGGTCAGTGGCGATCTGGTGTATGGCACCCTTGCGGATGTGGTGAATGAAGCAGCACGGAGCGGGCTGGAAAGGGCGGCACTTTCCGTGGTGCCCAATGGTGCGGGCGGCGATGCCGATTCCTGGCTGGGTTCCGAGGTGGCGTCCTTGCTGCGCGAAAGCCGGGCGAGCCTGTTGGCAGTGCCTGCGGGTGTGCCGTTCCGGACGCCGAGGCATGTGTGTATTGCCTGCGATTTTAAAGGTGTGCAGGAAGGTCTTCCGCTGTTGAATTTGCTGCGCCTGAAAACGGCTTTGGGCTTCCGGCTGACAGTGCTTCACGTGTTGCAATCGGGCGATGCGCCGATCCAATTCGAGCGGAGTATGCTGCAAAATCAGCTTGTCGGAACTGCTTCTTCCTTTTCAGAAATTACCGCCAATGATGGGGTGGACAAGGCCATTGCAGGATTTGTATCGGGGCAGGCTGTGGACTGGCTGGCGGTAGCACCGCATCATTATGGTTTTTGGGAAGGTCTGTTTCATCGCAGCCATACCGTGCGCCTGCTGGAAGGCACGAAGGTTCCTATCTTCTCCCTCCGTGATTGAGAAAAATATTTGTCGGCACCGCTTCCATTTTTTGGCCAAAAGATGAGCCTGCCTTTATCTTCGCAGCCCTTTAGTTCTTAGGCTTCCTGCCCAGGTGGCGAAATTGGTAGACGCACCGTCTTCAGGTGGCGGCGCCGCGAGGTGTGCTGGTTCGAATCCAGTCCTGGGCACCCGAAGAATACAAGCTCTGCAGGTTCTTCCTGTGGGGCTTTTTTGTTTTCAGGAAAATGCTTTTTCAATCGCAACGCAACCTCTGGTTCGGGGTAGAACCTTGCCTGATTTTTCAAAGAAAAAATTGATTGCAGCGAAAGCAATTGCAGTCAGTTGTTCCAGCTCACTTCATGGATTTCGGGGTCGCTGCGCAAATGCCGGATGAGGGTTTCCAGCTCTTTCGTGCTGATGTCATCGAAGGTGACGGTGGCCGCGTATTCGTCGTCCGTTTTTGCAAGAAAGAAGGAAGCTGTTTTCAGTGTGTTGTTGTGGAGGATTTCGGTCAGCACCAGCATCAACCGCGATTCGCTGGCCGCCGTGATTTTAAGCTGCCTTGAAAAGAATCGTTCGTCAAATTTCTTCTCAAAAGGCTTGAGCAAAAGGAGAATGACGATAGCCAATGCAGTCGCAATCGAAGCTGCGAAGTAGAGCCCACCGCCCGTGGCCAGGCCAATAGCAGCCACAGTCCAAAGGCCGGCAGCCGTGGTCAGTCCGCGCACGATGCCCTGCCGCAGGAACAGGATCGTGCCGGCGCCTAAGAAGCCAATGCCGCTGATGACCTGTGCGGCCACCCGCGAAGGGTCGAGCACCACATTGCTGCGATGCAGCACATCTTCAAAACCGTAAGCGGACACAATCATGGTGAGCGCCGAGCCCACACAGACGAGCATGTGGGTGCGAAGGCCCGCCGCCCAGTGTTTGCGCTCCCGTTCCAACCCCACTACAGCGCCGAAAAGAGCAGCCAGTGCCAAGCGAATCGTTATTTCCTGCCAGCTTATCATGAGGTCTATCGAGGGTTCTTTATCTGTGTTTGTTTGTGGTGGGGTTCATGCAGCGCTAACGCAAAACCGTGACAGCATGGTCTTCTAAAAGTATCAGGCCAAAGCGTTTTTGAGAAAAGGGGATGGATGTTGTATGCGGGTGAAATTTCAAAAGGAATGATGCAGATGTGCGCTAAATCCGATGTGCGCTTCTGTTTGTTTTCCGCTCTGAGCCGGATTCAAAATGCCGGCATAGAGCAGGGGATGGCAGCCCTACATTTGCGCCGTCATGCAAAAGATTCTGGTAGCTAATCGTGGTGAGATTGCCCTTCGGGTGATGCGCACGGCAAGGGAAATGGGCATTCGTACCGTCGCCGTTTTTTCAGAAGCAGATCGAAACATGCCGTTTGTGCGGTATGCGGATGAAGCCTACTGCATTGGTCCGGCACCCTCAGCACAATCGTATTTACGGGCCGACAAAATCATTGAAGTAGCCAAGACTTGTGGGGCCGATGCCATTCATCCCGGCTACGGATTCCTCAGCGAGAACGCCGCTTTTTCGCAGGCCGTAACGGATGCCGGGCTCATCTTCATCGGTCCTTCCGCCTATTCCATTCAGTTGATGGGCGACAAAATTTCTGCGAAGCAGGCAGCCAAGAAATTCAAGGTGCCGATGGTGCCGGGCACAGATGAGCCGATTCAAAGCCTGGAAGAAGCGAAGGGAATTGCTACCAAAACAGGTTTCCCTATTCTGATCAAAGCATCGGCAGGCGGCGGCGGAAAGGGTATGCGCGTGGTGAATGCAATGGATGAATTGGAGGAACAACTTCGTATGGCCAAGAGCGAGGCCCTGAGTGCTTTCGGTAATGATGCGGTCTTTATTGAAAAGTATGTAGCGGCCCCCCGGCATATCGAAATTCAGGTGCTCGGTGACCAGCATGGCAACTATGTGTACCTCTTCGAGCGCGAATGCTCTATTCAACGGCGCCACCAAAAGTTGATTGAAGAGGCTCCTTCTTCCTGCCTGACGCCCGATATACGACGTGCGATGGGCGAGAGTGCACTTGCTGTTTGCAGGGCCTGTAAATATCACGGTGCCGGCACCATCGAGTTTCTGGTGGATGAGCAGCTCAACTACTATTTCTTAGAGATGAACACGCGCCTGCAGGTGGAGCATTGCGTGACCGAAATGATTACCGGTATTGACCTCGTGCGCGAGCAGATCAATGTAGCGCGGGGTGAAAAACTTTCGTTCTCACAGGATGACCTGGAGATTCGTGGCCATGCCATTGAATTGCGGGTGTGCGCAGAAGATCCGGCCAATCATTTCCTTCCCGACACCGGAAAGCTGGAGATGTACCAAACGCCGAAAGGCCCGGGTGTGCGCGTGGATGATGGTTATGAAGAAGGTCAGGACATCCCCATTTTCTACGACCCAATGATAGCGAAACTGATTGCGTATGCTCAGACGCGGGACGAAGCCATTGAACGCCTTTGTCGCGCTATTGACGAGTATCGAATCAAGGGATTTGCCAACACGCTGGCGTTTGGAAAGTGGGCCGTACGCCATGAGGCATTCCGTTCCGGCCATTTCGATACCAAGTTTATTGAGCGCTATTTCCAGCCGGAAATGTTGCAAGAGCAGGATGAAGAGACTGCGGCTTTAGCAGCTTTGTTGGCCGGTTCAGTTTGGGCGAAAGATGCGGCACCCAGGGCAGTGTTTTCGGAGGCTGTAGGCAATGGACATCAAACCGGTTGGAAGCTTCGGCGGCGATAGCCTGTTGGGTCATCCTTATTTATTCTAAGGTTCCCGCAGACTCCGCAAACCTCCGCAGACCTCCCTTTCTACCGGCCCGTAGCCTGTGACCGGTAGGGACGCAGCCGTCCCCTCGACTTATTAAATGCTCTCACTCCATCGGCCTTTCTTTCGGCGGCCAGCTTCGCCCTTTCGCTATCCGGCAGGTGCAGTTCTTCTACACATTGTGGACAGCAGCAGCCTTCCAGTTTTTCCGCGCAGGCTTCGCACTGGATGATGAGCGTGTGGCAGGCTGAATTGGCGCAATTAGTATGACGGTCGGAGGGGGCACCGCACAGATGGCAGTGAGCGATGACATCCTCGGTGATGCGTTCGCCCATGCGTTCGTCAAACACGAAATTTTTCCCGATAAATTTTAGTGGCAGGCCCTGCGCCTTTGCCTGGCGGGCATATTCAATGATGCCGCCTTCCAGTTGGAAGACATTCTTGAAACCCTTGTAGCGCATGTAGGCGCTTGCCTTTTCGCAGCGGATGCCGCCCGTACAATACATGACGATAGGCTTGTCTTCCTTGCCGCGCAGCATCTCGGCAGCCATCGGCAGTTGTTCGCGGAAGGTGTCCGAAGGCACCTCAATGGCATGCTCAAAATGGCCTACTTCATACTCGTAGTGGTTCCGCATATCCACGATGACGGTCTCCTCCTGCTCAGCGAGCGCATTGAACTCTGCAGCCTTCAAGTGGACACCTCCATCCGATGGGTTGAACGCAGGATCATCAATGCCATCGGCCACAATCTTGAGG
>JAMIQN010000172.1:0-2588 GCA_035914595.1 Chitinophagaceae bacterium
ATGATATGCTGCGCAATGGCCCCTTAGTGCTGGCACTTTGCGGTGCAATGGTTGGCGCCATCTTTTCATCAGATGCCTGGAATAACGTCACATTTATCGCGGGGGAAATCAAGCGGCCCGAGCGCAACATCGGCTTATCGCTTTTTCTGGGAACGCTGATCGTGACGCTGCTGTACGTCTGCATGAACCTAATGTATCTGCATGTACTCACGGTGCATGAGATGGCTTTTTCTCAACAGGACCGTGTGGCACTGGCGGCCTCGAAAAAGATTTTTGGGGCCTTTGGCACCACCATCATTGCCCTGCTGGTTATGGTCAGCACCTTCGGCTGTAATAATGGCCTGATTCTGGCAGGTGCCCGCGTCTATAACACGATGGCCCGCGATGGACTGTTTTTGCCCTCGGCGGCCCGCCTCAATGCGAAGGGCGTCCCTGCAGTAGCCCTGTGGATGCAATGCGCATGGGCTTCGGTGCTCTGCCTCTCGGGCAAGTATGGCCAACTGCTGGATTATATCGTCTTCGTGGTGCTGATTTTTTATATCCTCACCATTGGCGGCATCTTCATTCTGCGCCGCCGCCGCCCCGACCTGCCGCGCCCCTACAAGGCCTTTGGCTATCCAGTGGTGCCGGTGCTCTACATGATGGTGGCAGCTTTCATCTGCATCATATTGCTGAAGGTGAAGCCCGACACGACGCTGCCGGGCCTGTTCATTGTGTTGCTGGGCATCCCGGTCTATTTCTTTGTGAAGGCAAGTATGAAGAAGCGCATTTCTTCCTGAGCCGCTGCTGCCGCGACTACGATATTTTTTTGAGGCAACTTTGCGCCGCTTCGCGCTGAAATTTTCATGCAATCTCTTTCCAGGCTTTTCAATGATATGGCGTCGCTGCACGTGGCCATCGTGGGCGATGTGATGCTCGATAATTATTGGTGGGGTGAGGTAGATCGTATCTCGCCGGAGGCTCCCGTGCCGGTGGTGGCTCTGCGTCGCCGGGAAAGCCGGCTGGGAGGCGCTGCCAACGTAGCGCTCAATTGCAGGGCGCTGGGCGCACAGGTCAGCCTTTGCACGGTTATCGGTCAGGATGCAGAAGGGGATACATTAATCCGGCTTGCCGAAGCGGCGGGTATAGGTATGCAGGCCAGTCTGCGCAGCGGTTCGCGGGCTACCACCACCAAGACGCGCGTCATAGCCCGGCACCAGCAGATGTTGCGCCTCGATGATGAATGCAGTGATGATTTGAGCACGGAAGAGGAGCATCCTTTCATTGATTTAGTACTTCGTTTTCTGCAGCGCGAAAAGCCGCAGGTGCTCATTTTCGAGGATTACAACAAAGGCGTTCTGAAGGAGAATGTCATTCAGCGCATCATTGCACATTGCCGCGAAATAGGCATCCTTACTGCCGTAGATCCCAAGAAGAAAAACTTCCTCAGCTATCGCGGGGTGGACATCTTCAAGCCGAACCTGAAAGAGGTGCGGGAAGGCCTGCATCTGACTATTGAAAAGCCAAGTCTGGACAATCTGGGGGAGGCACATCGCAGCCTTCAGGAAGCCTTGGGGCATCGCCTCACGTTTATCACGCTTTCGGAGCACGGCGTCTTCGCACAAAATGACGAAGCAGGGTTTATCATCCCTTCGCATCTGCGCAACATTGCCGACGTGAGTGGTGCGGGCGATACGGTGATTGCCACAGCAGCTATGGTCTATGCCTTGACGCAGGATGTCCGGCTGATGGCCGAGTTGAGCAATATTGCCGGCGGGCTGGTTTGCGAAGAGCTGGGGGTGGTGCCAATTGAAAAAGGCAGGTTGTTGGCGGAGAGTGAAGCCATCCTGCATGCTCAGGAAAAGCCACAGGCGAGCCGCCATTAAAAGCGGCCTTCATCCCTTCGCGCCTAAGCCCTTACCGGGTATTTGCACGAACCGAAAACAGGAGCGGATTTAGTTCTTCTTAGTCTGCTTCGATTTATCGCTCAGCAATTTGAAGTAGGTGGCTTTGAATCGCCCGTTTTCTACAGTGCCCTGCACTTCAGCCTTGCGAATGGCTACGCAAAATCCGCCTTTATCATGCGGGTGGCCGTATTCCGTAATACTGACGCCATCCACGAAGTAGGTCTTACCCTTGAACTTGATGGCAAGGTCGCAGTCGTCGCCTTCCATACCATAGTTGCATTCACCGCAGGTAGCTTCCACGGTGTATAATTTTTCATTCGGGTTCGGCGTTTGCGCGAGCTTGCTGGCAACCTGGCTAAATGCAGGCGCTGAAAGGAACATGGCCGCCAAGAGACTATATACAATTTTCATCTTATGGATGATTAATGATTGGATGCGCAAAGGTACCGAATGGGTTAGGCAAGCCTTGGGCTGAGGTCATGACAGGCAGGCGTTTGTATCATTTTTAGAGCAGCATTTTTTTCGTAAAAAATGAATGAAAAATGCAGCTTCCAACCTAAAAAAGGGGCGGCACAGAAAGCCCTGAAAAGAAAAGAGGCCGCCTCAAGCAAGGCAGCCTCTCGTCTTAAAATGAGTCGTGTTTACTTGTGGCCGTGCGTCGCCTTTGCATCCACTACTTCGATATCAAACACCAAAACGGAG
>JAMIQN010000173.1:0-7837 GCA_035914595.1 Chitinophagaceae bacterium
GGCGCCTGCAGCGGGCTCCCCAAGGCCCTCACTTTTTGAGTAAGCTGTGCATACTGCTTGCCAATTTCAAACCCATCTGCATCGCACATCAGTCCGGCGACAGGCAGTGGCAGGCAGCTCGTTCGCTCCATGTCAGAAACGGCAATGCCTCCATTCGCTTCAATCACGGCATTGATGGCTGCGCAGATGTCAGCATCGTTCGTGCCTACCGCAATCAGGTTGTGGCAATCGTGTGCAATGGAGGATGCGATAGCGCCTCGTTGCAATCCGAAGCCACGGATAAAGGCAATGGCAGGTTGTCCCGAAGGCTCATAACGATTAATGACGCACAGCTTCAGGATGTCGTTTTCAGCCAGGCTACCTTTCACTTCTGCGAGTTTGATTTCCTCGGCGCCAGTCAGCAGTTGCCCTTCCTGAGCCACCATCACGCGGAGGGTTCCTTCCGTTGGAAGGCTCCATTCAAAGTCGGAGACCTCGCGGGCTTCTGCAAGAAAATGGTTGATTGGAGCGGCGGGTTTGGCGGAGAAACAACAGATGTCTTCTGCGGCCACCAGGTCGCCATTGATGTAGGTCTGCTTAGGTTTCCAGCTTACCAAATCGGGCACCACGATAAAGTCTGCCGGATCGCCGACGCGCAGGAGCCCCACAGGAATTTGATAATGCAGAACGGGGTTCAGACAGGCTGCCCGCAATACATCAAAAAGGTCGTAGCCTTTAGCCAGCGCGCGTTTCACTAGCAGATTGATATGCCCGACTGCCAGGTCGTCGGGGTGTTTGTCGTCGCTGCATAGCATCACCTTTTCCGGATGGCTACGGAGCAGAGGATGCAGGGCCTCAAAGTTTTTCGCAGCGCTTCCTTCCCGAATCAAAATTTTCATCCCTGCTTCAATCTTGCCGATGGCCTCATCCAGGCGGGTGCATTCATGGTCGGTCTGGATGCCGGCGCTTGCATAGCGAAGGCTGTCCGGCTTCATGAGGCCGGGTGCGTGGCCATCTACGGGTTTCCCGACACGATGAGCCGCCTGAATTTTTGCCAGCACTTCTGCATCGCCATTCAGGACGCCGGGATAGTTCATCATCTCAGAGAGGTACCAGATGTCCGGGCGGGCGAGAAGTGCTGCCACGGCCGCCACATCCAAGCTGGCACCTGCGGTTTCGAAGCTGGTTGCGGGCACACAGGAAGGTGCTCCGAAGAAGCATTTGAAAGGAACCTCCGCTGCATTTTCAATCATCCAGCGAACGCCCTCCACACCGCATACATTGGCGATCTCATGCGGGTCAGAAATGGTGGCTACGGTGCCTTGCAGTACAGCCATCCGCGCAAATTGTGCAGGGCTCAGCATCGAGCTTTCGATATGCACATGCGCATCCACAAAGCCGGGAAGGATGTATTGCTGCGGTGCTTCATCCAGCCTTTCTATCTCCGTGATGACACCATCCTCCACTTCAATTTTTGCCGGATAAATGCGGCGTTCGTGCAGGTCAATGAGCTGGCCGGAGACGGGGAAGCGAAGCAGCGACATAGGCGCCGAATTTAGTCAGCGCAGGGGAGCCACCGGTCGGGCCACCAATGAATTCGCGCTGATTAGTAAAGCGATTTCCCGCTTCGGGCGTCCTCCACCTTGAATTGAATCAACTGGAGCATGGTGTGTGCCCGAGCCTTAATGAGTTGGGCTTTTTCACCGTCAAAAAGGGCATCCACAGTCTGGCGCCATAGCTGAATCCAGCGGTCAAAATGGTGCTGTTGCAGGGGTATTTGCCGGTCCACCTGAACATGTTTGCCCACGGCCTGCCCGCGATAACCTTCTACACCAAAGAGCACTGAATTCCAAAACCCGTACATGATGCTGAGGTGGCGATCCCAGTGGTCGCCAATGATGGTATTGAAAATGGGGCCGAGCAAACTATCCTCTCGGACGCTGCCATAAAATGTATTGACCAGCGGAACGAGGTCGTCAATGCCGGTGATATCATGCATGAGCGGGTTGTCTTTATTGAAGAGCCGATTCCGAAATCGGACAAAGCGGCAAAGTTGATTTTTGAGGCTTTCCGACCGGGCCGTGAAAGCGTTAAAATGGGCACGAAAAAGCCCGCAGTTTTGGTTGCGGGCTTTTGAAGTGTCAGGCGATTGATTAGTTCTTCTTCGCGTAGCGGTTGCGGAATTTTTCGATCCGGCCGGCAGTATCTACAAACACGCTCTTTCCGGTGTAGAAGGGGTGGCTGGTGTTGGAGATTTCCACCTTCACGAGTGGGTATTCGTTGCCGTCTTCCCACTTGATGGTTTCCGTGGAGGCAGCGGTAGAGCGGGTCAGGAAAGCATAGTCATTGCTCATGTCCTTGAACACGACCAGGCGATAATTCTTAGGATGGATGTCTTTCTTCATATCGTTCCAATTTGGTGCATGGGGCCTGCCATGCTTAGGCGAAATTTTTTGGGAGCCGCGAAAGTACGCTAATTCCTAATGCAATCAGCGTTTCTTCAGCAGCAATTTTTCTAAGTCTTCATCCGGGTGCTGGCCATAGCTGTACTTGGCAATCACCTTTCCATCGGGGCCAATCAGCATGGCCTGAGGAATGCTTTCCACACCATAAATAGTAGCCGCCTTGCTCCGCCAGCCGCCGAGGTCGCTCATGTGGTAAGGCCATACCAGCCCGTCTTTTTGAATGGCTTCCTCCCAGGATTCTTTCTTCTTGTCAAGAGAAACACTGACGATAGCAAAGCCCTTCTTGGCACCTTTGAATTTCTCGTCTTTGTACTTGTTGTAGAGTGCAACGACCTGCGGTGATGCCATCCGGCAGGGAGGGCACCAGGAAGCCCAAAAATCCAGATAGACGACCCTGTCTTTGGTGATCTCGGAGAGCGTCAGCATTTCGCCGGCAGGGTTCGGTTCCTGCAGTTCGGGTGCCTTTTGCCCAACGGCAATTTTCTTGTTGGAATAGTCTTGGGCAAGGGCCGGAAGACTCAGGGTGAGCAGCGCTAAAGCTGCAATGATGGATTTCATTTGAAAAGATGGATTGCTGCTTCTTGAAGAAAATTTTGGAATGTGAATCGGGCAAATTAGGAGGAATGTTGGAAGTGCAATGTGAGGCCGTCATAGGCTAAATGCATACGCGGTGGCAGGCTGCTTTCAACGGCCTGGTAGCGGCCTAACTGATGGGAGATATGGGTGAAATAGGTCTCGTCGGCGCCAATCTTCTTGCCCATTTCAATGGCTTCGCTAAGGCTAAAATGAGAGATGTGCGGTTCGTGGCGCAGCGCATTCAGCACCAGGGCCTCGCTGCCGCGCAGCTTTTCTATTTCTTCTTCCGCAATGAAGTTGGCATCGGTGATATAGCTGAACGGCCCGATGCGAAATCCGATCACTTCAAGTTGGTAGTGCAGCACGCGGATGGGCACAATGCTGAGGCCGTTGATGGAAAAAGATGAGCCGGGCGTGATGCGTTGCAGGTTCACCTGAGGCACTCCGGGATAACCAGCATTGTCGAAAACGTAAGCGAATTCGCGGCGTAAAGCGGCCTCGGTTTCTTCCGTGGCCCACACGTCCATCGGGCGGCGCTGATGATAGTTGTAAGCACGCACATCATCCAGACCGGCAATATGGTCTTTGTGGCCATGCGTGAAGAGGATAGCATCCAACTTGCGCACGTTGGCGCGTAGCATTTGATATCGGAAGTCGGGGCCCGCATCAATCACGATGCTTGCCTCGGGCGTTTGCACCCACACCGAACAACGCAGCCTTTTGTCGCGCGGGTTTGCGGAATGGCATACCTCGCAGTCGCAGCCGATGAACGGCACACCCTGAGAGGTGCCGGTACCTAAAAAAGTAATGGTCAATGGCTGGTGAATTGAGTGATCAAACGGGAGCGCATGCGGGTGCAAAATTCATGGAATCGAAGCTGCAAACAGGCCGGTGGCAGGCGTTTGAGAGCGTTAAAATGTGGCATCATGATAATCACGGCGACGTACCAGTTTTAAATCCTGAAGTACTGACGCCTTTACGTTGAGGGTGAAATTGTAGCTCTTACGCGGACCAAAAGGAATCGCTCCGAGGTGCATTTCCCAGCAGTGCAAATCGCGGTAGATGTCAATGCTGGTCAGCCAAAGCTGTTTGTTCGAAAAGTCGTAGCCGGAGGTAATGCTAAGCTTGAGATGGCGCGTCAGATTAACATCTCCTGAAAAGCGCGCACCATGCGTCAGCACCAGCGTGTCGCCGCCATCGCTGTATGGGCGATAACTGCGTTGCAGGTTGAGCGTGTAATCAATATTCAGGCTCCAGGGAATATTGAAATCGAGATAGTCGAAATACCGCCCCGACTCCATCACGAAATTGGGTTTCTTAGAATCAGGGCCACTCTTATTTCCCGAACGAAAGGATGATGACAACGACAGGTTTGCGTTTTGAAAATTGATGAAGCCGCCTTCTTTCCATTGTAAAGTATTGATGCGCCTGCCGAGGTTTCCGTCATACACATAAGGGTCGAAAACGGCAGAGGCGTTGATGCTGACCTTATCCAGAATATTCGTTCGAAACTGAAGGTTGAAAGGCGCCCAGGCAAAGGAGTCCGCGGCGAGATCGTAGCGGCTGCTGAAGGAAAGCCCGTCAATAAGTGTGATGTTTTTCGTTGTAGCTCCGGTGTCCGTTCCCTTGCGCGTTTTGATCTGAAGATTGTTGTTCAACCCGAAATCCAGCACACTGGCAAAGCGCCCTGTCTGGCCCATGCCGGGCACGCCCACCACCGAGCGCTGATAGGGTGAGTAATAGTTGAGCGCTCCTCCCGCCGACTGCGCAGTACGGTAGTAATATTCAAAAGGCGGCGCCGCATAGTCGGGCACATAGCCGATGCCGAAGTTGGGTGTCAGCACGTGGCGGATGCCTGCCAGCCGGCCTTTCTTCCAGCGTTTGATACCATATATGCGGGTAGAAAGCTGAGCAGAAGCGCTGAAATCCCGCGCCGCAAAAAAGCCTTTGTGGATGACGGTGTCCAGGCCATTGCGGCTGCTGTCGTAGAACTGAAAGAACCGATCGGTAAGCCAGTATTCGGTGTAGTTGACGCCGGCTGAAAAATTGATATAGCGCGCAATAGTGTAGGATGCCGTAATCGGAATATTATGGCGAAAGCCAATGCCGAACTGGTCCAGGCTGAGATTTGAAAGTTGAAATCCTGTATCGTAAAAACTGGTTTTTGCGAGGCCGCTAAAGCTGTAGGAAGTGGAAATCTTCTCGTACCAGCGCGGGCTTCCCACCGGATTGCGGCGGGCAAAAGGCGAGAAGCCGGCAACCGTAAAAGCAATGCTGGGCAGCGTCACATTTACCTGATGTGTCTGGGTATTTTGGTTATGAAGCAGCGAGGCCGTAAACGAGGAGGGCAGCCTGCCGCTCCATGATTTTGAGTAGGTGATATTGCTCTGAAACTGATTTTGGAGAATCTGATTCGGATTGTAGCTGTTGTCCTGGTAATAATTCCCTTTCAGGATATTGACGCTGGCGTTGAAACTTTGGCCGGGCCTGGCTTTCGGGTCGGTCTGGTGACGCCAGTTAATGGCAAACTGTTTATTGATGCTGGCACCCGGCTCGTACGATTCTCCGACTTTGTTGTAGGCATAATCCAGCGACACGGTGCCTCCATAACGATAGCGATTGGCATAAGTGCTGCGCACCCCCACACTATAGCTGCCCTTCGAATAAAAAGTTGCCAGAATCAGCGCGTCTATATAGTCGGAAAAGTGGAAATAATAACCGCCGTTGGTGAGGCCCAGCCCGCGCTGCTCTTCAATGGTGTAGGAAGGAATCCGAAATCCGGAACGCCTCGTTTCAGAAATCGGGAAGACGCCAAAAGGCAGAATGGCAGGTGTGGGCACCCCTTCAATGCAAAGGTTGGCGGCCCCCGCCACGATGATCTGGCCGGGTATCACTTTGATGCGTCGTGCACGGATGCCAAAGTGGGGCGTATCCAGGTCGCAAGTGGTGTAGATGCTGCGATAGCCATAAATGCTGTTGTCCGCATTTCGCTTCACCTGCTGAGAGATCACAAAGCCTTCGCCGTATTGTGTTCTGGCATTCCGGACGATGGCGCGTTTACTCTTGAAATTGTAACGGAGATAATCGTAGGTGAAGGTTTCACTGCCTTGCTGAAAGGACGGTCGCGGCCCGGTGGAAGTGTCGGTCAGGGGCGTTGCTGAAATGCTGTTGTCGGCTTGATTGTACATCACCCGGTCTGCCTTCAGATTGAGGTCTTCATATTGAACCTGAGCCCCTCCGAACAGAAAAAAATGATTGCTGTCCATGTCAAGGACGGCACTATCTGTAGCGCTTGCCGTGACTACGGAGGGCAGGGCGTCCGGTGAAATCCGAATACCCAGTGAGTCGGCGAGGGAAGTAGGTGCGGCCTTTCCCGGCTCGGAAGTATCAGACGGTGCCGCGTTGGAATCGGTGGGTGCGACGGAATGGTGTAAAGCTGCCGGCGGGTTATTTCCCGAACTGATTTGAGCCCGGGCGGGTGCCGTCCATATCAAGATATAAAGCAGCGTTAAGCCACAGAGCAAGGCACGGTGCGCCAGTCTTTTTAAAATACTTTTACCGCGAAGCAACATGGGGCGGCGGCAAATTTACCCGCTTGATCTCTTTGCCTTTACTACAATCATTTTCGACAAGAGCTGATGCGCATTTTTCGCCTGATGTTGCTGCTGGTGGCCGGCAGCCTGATGTCTTTTCCTTCCCTTGCCGTCAATAAGAAAGTAACGAAAGTGGTGCTGGATGCAGGCCACGGTGGGAAAGACCCCGGTGCGAAGGGGGCCTATTCTCAAGAAAAGGACCTGACGCTGGCCATCGTAAAAAAAATTGGACAGCTCATTAAGGATAGCCTGCCCGGAGTTCAGGTCATTTACACCCGCACCGACGATTCGTATCCTTCACTCAAAGAGCGTCATGCCATAGCTAACCAGGCAGCCGCCGATCTGTTTATCTCTGTACACATCAACTCCACCCCCTATTGGTACGAGAAGATCAGGACCGGGACCAGAACTGTTTATAGAGGGAAGGGGAAGAAACGCCGCAAGCATACAGTGCCTGTTTACAAAAGCATTCGTCACCACACCACTACCCTTAGTGGCGTGGAAACTCTGGTGCTCGGCTCCATACGCAACAATCAGAAAGCACGGGCCGTGGGTGAATACGGAGAGGCCATCATGGACGAACCGGATCTGCTGAATGAGGATGATCCGCAAACCGCCATTGTCATTGCACAATACACGAAAGCTTTCCTGGGTAGCAGTGTGCAATTAGGCACCGCCATTCAGGACCAATTTGCAGCAGAAGGCCGTCGGGATTTGGGCGTGAAGCAGCAAAGCCTGGAAGTGCTTGCGGGCTCTTACATGCCGGGTGTGCTGGTGGAGTGCGGCTTTATTACCAACCCGGATGAAGAAGCTTACATGAACTCTGAAGCCGGACAGTGGGAAATTGCCCGCGCCATTTTCCGTGGAATCAAGACCTACAAGCGTCAGGCTGAATCCAATAATTAGTAGTAGAAAGGATTCTCAGAAAAGGCCATTTCTTCTTGGTTTATTGGCCGATACTTCTAACTTTAGCTCTGAAAAATTTTACCCCTCAAAAAAAGCTTCGCGCCGATGAAAACCAGACTTCGCTCTGCTTTACTCACTGCTTCTGTACTACTTGCCGGATTCGGCGCCGTAACCTACACCGCCTGCAAAGAGGACATGTGCAAGGCCGTGATGTGTGCCAATGGCAGCGTCTGCAATGAAGGAGCCTGCATTTGCCCCTCCGGCTATGAAGGCACCCATTGTGAGACCATCAATCGTGCTCGTTTTCTTGGCAATTGG
>JAMIQN010000174.1:0-5565 GCA_035914595.1 Chitinophagaceae bacterium
GTCTTCACCATTACCGGCCGTGGTACCGTTGCTACCGGTCGTATTGAGCGTGGTGTAATCAAGGTGGGTGACAACGTAGAAATCGTAGGCTTCCATGATGCCCCGCTGACTTCTACCTGCACCGGCGTTGAAATGTTCAAGAAGCTCCTCGACCGTGGTGAGGCTGGTGACAATGCCGGTCTGCTGCTCCGCGGTATTGAAAAGAAGGACATCCGCCGCGGTATGGTGATTGTTGCTCCCAAGAGCATCACTCCGCACACCGAATTCAAGGGTGAGGTTTACGTTCTTTCTAAGGAAGAAGGTGGCCGTCACACTCCGTTCTTCCAGAAGTATCGTCCCCAGTTCTACTTCCGTACTACGGACGTAACCGGCGAGTGCATGCTGCCTGAAGGTGTTGAAATGGTAATGCCTGGCGATAACGTGAGCCTGACTGTAAAGCTCATCGCTCCCATCGCTATGGAGAAAGGCCTGAAGTTCGCCATCCGTGAAGGTGGCCGTACGGTAGGTGCCGGTCAGGTTACTGAGATTATCAAGTAATCTGAACTCCTCAGATAAGAAAACAGCCACTGCAATTGCGGTGGCTGTTTTGTTTTGAAACCGATCGGAGGCGTGCGGCCTCAGTCTGTCGGGGCTGAGCTCTATCTCTTACGACTTCACGTTCGCCATGATGTAGGCACGCACCAGGTTCCCTTGTTCTTCGGTAAGCTTGGCCTTGCGGATCATGGGAGGAAGTACTCGATTCCATTTGTCAATGCTTTCATCCTGCGGTTCGTGCAGCTTATGGCACTTAGCGCAGTGAGAAGTGAAAATCGTTTTACCCTCGGCAAGTTGTTCGGCAGTGTAATGCACGGCCGGTGCCGTGGTGCTTGCCGCAGTTGATTTTCCCGTCTTGGGGCTA
The DNA here is from genome assembly GCA_035914595.1 of Chitinophagaceae bacterium. Classification (GTDB taxonomy): domain Bacteria; phylum Bacteroidota; class Bacteroidia; order Chitinophagales; family Chitinophagaceae; genus UBA1952. The sequence goes on from JAMIQN010000174.1 coordinate 899, forward strand.
CAGTTGGCAAGAAACATCAAGCCCAAAATAAGGCCCGGAAGGAGAAGAAGTTTTTTCATGTGCATGAGGCGAAAATAGGTGCTTTGTCACACTATTGTAGCGACAATAGCCGATGGAAACCAAGGTAAAATCTATGTGGGTCGGTCCGCTGAATGGCTCCTTGATGCAAACAAAGCCATGTGAAGAATGCCGATCTTTTTCCGAAAGTTGCAAGCCGCTGAAGTCTGGAAAATCTTCGTGAAAAAACTGCCCGAGGTATTGCTACACAAATTGCCCGCTGGCTGGAAATACCTACATTTGCGCTCCCCCGCTGCGGCGGGCTTTTTAGTGCAATTTTTTACGGGCATAGTTCAATGGTAGAATAGAGGTCTCCAAAACCTTTGATCCTGGTTCGAATCCGGGTGCCCGTGCTGCTTCAATTTTCACAAGAATCAATCAGTAAACATCAGAGCTGCCCACAAGCTTTTTTGACTTTACTGAACCCATTTTGCTCAAGAAATGACAAAGATTTTCAATCACGTTCAGGAAGCTTACGATGAATTGATTCATAAGGTAAGCTGGCCTACCTGGGACGAGTTGCAGCAGTCAACCGTCATCACGCTGGTGGCCCTCACCATTACGACCCTGCTCATTTTTGGCATGGACCTCGTCTCCGAAAATGTACTTGGTGTGATCTACGGAATCCTGGGTAAATAAAATCTAAGAGCAAGCAATCATGACGGAGCATATAGACGCTGCTACTACCGAAACCAACCCCGTGAATGAAAACACGAAGTGGTTTGTGTTGCGGGTCGTAAGCGGCAAAGAGAAGAAGGTAAAAGAGCACCTCGATAAAGAAATCCGCCTCTCAGGCTGGGGTAACACGATAGTTCAGGTGCTGTGCCCAATGGAGAAAGTTTTCAAAGTGCAGAACGGTAAAAAAGTACTGCGTGAGAAAATTTCTTACCCGGGCTATATCATGATCGAGACTGCCGAGAAGATGAACGATGTGATGATTCACACCATCACGGGCCTCACCGGTGTCATCCATTTCCTGGGTAGAGAAAATCCCACCCCGCTGCGCAAAGCTGAAGTCAACAAGATGTTTGGCAAGCTGGATGAACAAAGCGAGATGGGCATCATGATGGCCGAACCTTACATCGTCGGCGAAACGGTGAAGATTATTGACGGCCCTTTCAACGACTTCAACGGCACGGTAGAAGAAGTGCACGAAGAGAAGAAGAAGCTCAAAGTGGTGGTGAAAATCTTCGGACGCCCTACACCGGTGGAGCTAAGCTTCATGCAGGTGGAAAAACTTTCCTGACCCATCCACACAGAATAGGAAAGCCGCCTTCATAAGGGCGGCTTTTTCATTGGCGGATATACGAAGTAGAGGAACGCCTCCAAAAGCATGGAAAGCAAGGAGCATGCAAATCAGTATGGCAAGGCCATTCAATGCAGTACCTCAGCCAGTGGCACATCCTGATAGGATTTTGTCGTGTCAATGCTGAAGTAGCGATTGTCCAATTGCTGCGCGGGCAAATTCAAGTACGGAGAGAGATAAAGATCCTTGTTTGGCTGGGGAACCGCATAGTCTGAAGGTATGACCATGAATGTTACGGCAGGGGCATCGCCCTTCAGTGAAGAGAGTAAGATGCTTTCATAAGCAAGGCTCCAATCCATTAGGAACGCTGAATCGCGTGTTGATTGTTTAGCCACCAGGAAGGCCTTGGTAATGCCCCGCTCGTGCAGCGACTCAGTTATCGTTGTTAGACGATTTACCCGTTCATTAAACAAAGAGAACGATTGACTGATATAACCTAAGCGGACAAGGTAGATTAGGCTCACAACCATTAGTGCCAGTCGCGGACGAAGGGCAGGCAGGCTATGCACCACAAAAGGAGTGGCCAGCAAAATGGCCCAAGCCATCCATTCACTTTCCATATAGAAAAGTTCGCGTCGCGCGAATGTGTTGGGAAAGGTGAGACACACCAATGAGAAATAACCTAGGGCAAAACACAGCATTACAGCAACCCTTCCCCATTGTTTAAGGCGGATGATTGCCGCGAGCCCAACTATTGTAATGGGAATGAGGAGCCAGTAATTGCGCAGAATAAGCGAACCTATCGTTTGTGCGCTACTATTATGAAACGACTCAAATATTTCCTTCGGCTTTACATTCAAAGCTGCACCCAGCTTGTCGCCATCATACGCGCCGTGAATTCCTAATTGAAGCTTGATGAGAAAAATGATAACGATGGCTATGGAATAACATCCGATCCGGATCCGCTGTGTGCGAGTTGGCCAAAAACTCGGATGGTACAGCACCCAATAGAGCCACAAGAATGTGCAGGGCACAACCACAATAAAATGGCTGAACAAGGCTAAAAAGAGGCAGCCCAGCATCACCGGATGTGTCCAAAGTGGAATGTGTTCCTGCTCCTGATAGCGAAAGAAAAGCCCCAGAAAAAGCATCAGCCAACCCATCCCCTGGTGCACCTCATTGTTTGGCCAGAAGTACACGTCGCTTACGAGAAGGGACATGTAAAATGCGAACAATATGCCCAAGGCGTACTGCTTCCAGCGACCAAGCAATAACGCGACAATACAGTAGAAAAAATAAAACGAAGCTGAATAAAGAATGAGCAACATTCGCAATGGGAGTCGCATCATTCCTCCCAACAAAGGCCAGACTTGTGTTACGGCTGATCCGTAGCGATACTCCTGAATGGATAGCTGCTTTTCAGTCAGAATGCGAAAGAAAATGTACGCAGGGTCGGCAAACAGCATCCGCTGCTTATACCATACGATACTGCCTGCTAAAAGAATCGCTAATAGCGCTAGCGAAGCATAATAGGCATTACGCAACGACGCTTGACGATCGGTATTTATTACCATGAAGGGTTAAGGGTAGAGAACCTCCGGTCAGGCGAACTGTCTATCCTTCCAAATGGATAGAGAACACAATCGTCCGCGTGTTAATCGTTTCGATCGCGTTCGTCAGTGGCAGGTTCTTGTCGCGGTAAATCTGGTCCACCAGGCCCTGTGAAATTTTTACCTCCGGCGAAAAGATGAAGTTGGGGTAGTAGAATTCAAAACCTACACCCAGCTCATAGCCGGCATCAAAGGGCTTTACTTTCAAAAATTCGCTGGTCTTGCGTGAATGTGCATTCGATGCAAGGTCATAGTCCACCTTGCCGCCCGTCAGCAGGTAAAAACGGAAGTTGCGCCAGCGCTCGCTCTTCCATTTCAGCGAAACCGGGAAGGTGAAATAGATGGCCTCCACCGTGCGTTTTTGAAGGCTGTCGCGAAGAGGAGTATTAAAAGCCAATCCCCGTTCCGAAAATTCCAATGAAGGATTGACCCGCAGGTCCACCCACTTACTCAATTTGAGGTTGCCCATCAGGCCCAACGTGAAGCCCGGCCCCCAATAAGGCTGGATGTATTTGAATGTATCGGTCTGCGCAAAGGATTCAGTGTAACGAATGCGGTATTGCGATTCGTTGAAGCCGAAAGTGAGGCCGAAGTAGTACGGCATGTTGTCGTGCTCGGGCATATTCACTGCATGGTTCTGCGCCAGTGTGGGCGCTAGAAAGGTCAGCGAAAGGAGCAGGGTAAGGAGCAGGCGGTGCACAGGCTTCATTGCCTATAAAAACGAAGGTGCGCGAAGGTACAGTATGCAGGCTCGCGGAAATAGCAAGTCTGTAACAGGCTAACCGCGATCCCCATTCTACAGTTCGCAGAAGTATATAAACCAACTCCAATTTCCCGAACCGCAGCTCTCTAAATGCCAGCCGTATCTGTAGTGCTTGGAAGAAGCGCTTCCATAATTTCACCGCGGCGAAGGGAGGATGGCTGAAGCTGTCGCTCCAGCCAAAAAATTTTCAACATCGTGAAAGCGATCATACCCGTTGCCGGTGCCGGCACCAAACTCCGTCCGCTCACCTACACGCAACCGAAGGCACTCATTCCAATGGCCGGCAAAACCATCCTGGCCGTCATCATTGATCAACTTTTGGAGGCCGGCGTGGACGATTTCGTTTTTGTAATTGGCTATCTCGGTGAAAAAATTCAGCGTTATATCTCGCGCCAATATCCGGAGTTGAAGTACACCATCGTCACGCAAAACGACCGCCGTGGAACGGGCCATGCCATCTGGCTGACCCGCGAAGCCGTTGGCGACGACGAGCTGCTGATTGTGTTGGGCGACACCATCTGCGATTACAACGTCCGTGACTTTATCAACACCAGTAGCTCGCGTATTGGTGTGCGCCGTGTGGATGATCCGCGCTCGTTTGGTGTGGCAGAACTGGACGACAATGACCGTGTGTTTCGCGTTGTGGAAAAGCCGCTGATTCCGCGCAGCAATATGGCTTTGGTAGGCATTTACTACGTCAAGGAAACAACCCGCCTCTTCGATGCATTACGCGGTCAGCTTTCGGTTCAGGGCAACGAGGAAGATGAATATCACCTCACGCAGGCCCTGCAAACCATGATTGATGGCGGAATCAATTTTCAGGCACTTCGTGTGGCCAATTGGTTTGATTGTGGTAAGAAGGAGACCTTACTTTCTACAAATGCAATTCTGCTGCGCGAAATGCAGGACAGTGGCCGCTTGCCTCAGAGCGAGGTAAGCGGTGCAGTGATTATCCCGCCTGTTTCCATTGCCGAAGGCTGCATCATTGAGC
>JAMIQN010000175.1:0-9633 GCA_035914595.1 Chitinophagaceae bacterium
TTTCTGCAAGCAGGCTTACTACAAAAGGATTTGGCGATTCCAAACCCATCAGTGATAACAACACCCCGGAAGGGAAGGCCAATAACCGACGTGTTGAGTTTGTAAGAATCTGATTCTTCCGCGCCAAAAGAGGCTGGTATTGAATACTTAGACATTAAATCCTTATCGAAATAAACACACTCATCCCGGCCTAATTACAAACTAAAACCATAGAACATGAGAATTCTAAAAGTGGGCCTTGCCGCATGTCTGTTGCTTGGCGGCACCAACCTGGCCACCGCACAAAACCTGATTGTGAACGGAGATGCTGAAGTGGCTCCATTTGACACAATACCATCCGGCTGGACCAACATTCAGGGAAGTTGGATTTCCTATGATGCCTCTGCCGATCCGGATACTGCTGAAAGCGGCACCCACTATTTCTACGAAGGAGAGGATTCGATGGGTATTCTACAGCAAGATGTGAACGTTTCATCCTTGGCATCGTCTATCGACAATAGCACTCAGCAATTCTTGTTTAGCGGCTATGTAGAAGCATACGATCAGGATCCTCCGGACCAGTCGCGCATGACGGTGCAATGCCTCGATGGCTCAGGAAACTCGCTTTTTACATTTGATAGCGACACCATTTCCTCTATCAGCATTTGGAAGTTCGTTGCAGATACTTTCATGGCCCCCGCAGGTACTCGCGTTATGCGCATCCGGCTAATCAGTACCCGGCGAGACGGATCCGCTAATGATGGGTACTACGATAATCTATCATTAACCACATGGCAAGTGACCGCAGTAAAGGCCATTGTCACCCAGACGATTCCAATGACACTTGCTCCCAACCCCAGCGATGGTCATTTCTATCTGAATGCCTCAGTGGATGCCAATCGCCCCTATTCCCTCTACATAACCGATATCACCGGTCGAATCATCTTCCAGGATCAGTTTACAACGCAATCAACTGCGTTAAACAGAGCGATAGCCCTGCCTGATGCTTCAAAAGGCATGTACTTCCTGCATCTATGCAACCCCGCCGGAAACAGCCAGGCAGTTTCCCGTCTATTCATTCAATAGCTCGTCTGCCAACCGGACATCAAAGCGGTCGCTTCATTGGAAGCGACCGCTTGCATTCTTGGTGTGGCTTCAAATCAAAATCCGCTCTTTTTCAACCGATACCCTTCTATATAACAATAGAAGACGCAGCCTACCACTACCGAATGTCGTGTCGGACCTCCATGACCTTGAGGAAAATGTAATTGCACAGCGTGCAAGAAATAGATACCGGGTTGGGGCAGGCTTATTTTTGTGCCCCTTTTGACCCGTTCAATCTGCCTCTCCAAACAATGACGCTCGCCGCCCAGATAAAATGCCTCGCCTCAGACGCTCTTCATGCCCTCTTTCCGGAGGCAGGATTGGATGCCTCGCAGATTACCATCAACCTCACCAAGCCTGAATTCAAAGGCCATTACACGATTGTCCTTTTCCCCTTCGTGAAAGCGCTGCGCATGAAGCCCGCCGACCTGGGTGACAAGCTGGGCAACTACCTGCTGGAGCATTCCCAACTTTTTTCCGCCTGCGAAACCGTCTCCGGATTTCTGAACCTCAGCATCCGCGACAGCTACTGGCCGGGCTTTCTGCTCAACCATTTCAACGATACCTGCTACGGCGACGCCCCCAAGCACGACTACCGCGTGATGGTGGAATATTCCTCACCAAATACCAACAAGCCGATTCACTTCGGCCACATGCGCAACAACTTTCTGGGCTTTGCAGTCAGCAATATTTTGAAAAGCCAGGGCCGGCAGGTGGTGATGGCCAATCTGGTCAACGACCGCGGCATCCACATCTGCAAGAGCATGATTGCCTGGCAGCGCTACGGACAAGGCGCCACGCCGGAATCTACGGGCATCAAAGGCGACCATTTAGTCGGCGATTATTATGTCCGCTTCAATGATGCTTTCAAAGAAGAAGTGAATGCCCTGATGGCCGCAGGTAAGGACAAAGAAGCAGCGGAAAAAGAAGCACCTATCATGAAGGAGGCGCAGGAAATGCTGCGCCGCTGGGAGGCCGGCGATGCTGAAACCCGCCAGCTCTGGGCCACCATGAATGGCTGGGTATATAAAGGCTTCGACGAAACCTACCACCGCCTCGGCATCCACTTCGACAAATACTATTACGAAAGCGAAACCTATCTGCTCGGTAAGAAAATTGTTGAAGATGGCCTCCGGAGCGGCGTGCTGTACCGGAAAGAAGATGGCTCGGTATGGATAGACCTCAGCGCCGAAGGGCTGGACCAAAAGCTGCTGCTGCGCGGCGATGGCACCAGCGTGTATATGACGCAGGACCTCGGCACCGCCCGCCTGAAATACGACGAGTACAAACTCAGCAAGAGCATCTACGTCATTGCCGACGAGCAGAACTACCACATGCAGGTGCTACGCCTGATCATGCAAAAGCTCAACGAGCCTGCCGCCGATGGCATCTATCACCTCAGCTATGGCATGGTGGAATTGCCCACAGGCCGCATGAAAAGCCGCGAAGGCACCGTGGTGGATGCGGACGATATGATGGACGAAATGATTCGCCTGGCCAAAGAACAGACAGAGGCTGCCGGCAAGACGGAAGGCTTTTCACCGGCCGAGTTGCACACCCTTTACGAAATGATTGGCCTGGCTGCTCTCAAGTTTTATCTGCTGCGGGTGGAGCCTAAAAAGAAGATGATTTTCGACCCCAGGGAAAGCATAGACCTGCATGGCTACACGGCGACCTTCATCCAGTATGCTCATGCGCGTATCTGCTCCATCCTTCGGCGTGAAAATCTGCCGCTGCTGCCTGATGCCACGCACTTCCAGAACTTCCAACTGACGCAACCACTTACCGATGGTGAAGCAGGTTTGCTTATCCACCTCGAGCAATATCCCGCCCTGCTTGCCACAGCAGCTCAGGAATACAATCCGTCGTTGCTCTGCAATTATGCCTTCACGCTGGCACAGGCCTTCAACTCTTTCTATGACGACCATTCCATCACGAAGGCCGAAAATGAAGAGAAGAAATCGCTGCGTCTGATGACCATTATCATGACCGCACAGGTGCTGCGGCATAGCATGAATCTGCTCGGCATCCGCCTGCCGGAAAAGATGTAGCGCTGGTTACCGCTTCGCTGATTTTGTTGAAAAATGCGGCAGACCTGCACAGGGCCTTGCCTATTCCAAATCCAGATTCCTGCCGGAACGCAGGGCCGGATACAGCGCTGCCAATGCGCCAACACCCAAAACGGTGAGGGCAATGACGATGATGTCGGTGGCGCGCATGGCCACAGGATAGGCATCAATGATGAACACGCCATTCAGCTTCACCCAGCCCCAGCGCTGCTGCCCGAGGCATAAAAGAATACCTGCAACCAGGCCTACACCACCACCTACTGCGGCCCACAACAGGCCTTCGAAGAGGAAGATTTTTCGAATCATTTTTCGCCCTGCCCCCATCGCTGTCAGGATGGCCATATCACGCCGCTTCTCCAACACCAACAGGCTCATCGCACCCACCATATTGACGGAAGCAATCAGCAGAATGAAAAGCAGGATGGCATAGGTGGCCCACTTCTCCGCCCGCATCACACTGTTGACCGTTCGATTTTGTTCGAAGCGCGTCGCAACTACAAAGTCAGGGCCCAACAAGTTTTGCAACTGTCGGCTGATGCTCGCCGCACGCACGCCAGGCGCCAGTTTTAGCTCTAAAGAAGAAACAGCACCCTCCCTCCGAAACAGCCCCTGCACAAGCTGGAGCGGAGCCAGCACATAGCGCGAATCAAACTCTTCCTGCACCTTGAAAATGCCATCGGGGCGCAGCTCCAACATGCCGTAAGCATCGGCAGCATTGAGCGCCGGATTCTCTACTTCCGGGTTGGGATAGTAGAGTTCGATGCGGCTGAAATCATTGTCCACACTGAGGCCGAGGCGTGCTGCGATATGCACACCCACCACGGCTGTCGGCAGGGCACCAGCATGCACTGAGTCACGACCGGCGATGATGTAAGGCTTCAGATTATTGACCTTAAAATAGTCGTTGGTGACGCCTTTGAGCCGCACCACCATTTGCTCCGATTCCGAGTGGACGAGCACATTGTCTTCCATCACCGGCGCGATGGCCACCACGCCTTTCATGCCTCGGATTTGCCGCAACTGCAGCGAATCGGGAATGAAAAACTTACCCTTTGCCGGCGTGATGCGGACATCCGAATAGAAAGCGGTGTAGAGCTTCGTAACGACCTGCTCGAAGCCATTGAAAACCGAAAACAAAACCAGCATGGCTGCCGCCCCTACCGCCAATGACAACATCGAAATCCGCGACAGCAGGGGGGCGGCATTAGCGCCACGTTTGCCCCAGAGGTAGCGTCGTGCGATGGTGAAAGATGGCATGAAAGGAACCGGGCTTATCAGGGTGTTGCAATCCGTAACGGCAACGCAATTTGCGATCTACAGCTCTACACTTTCGCAGGAAATAGACTTGCTTCCCAGTCCAGGCCTTCAAAAGTACCGGAGCTCATCAGCAGCAGGCAAATGGGCGAATCGCCGGCGTCCTCCACACATTTTCTGACTGCTTCAATCAACACATCACGATTGTCGAAAGCCTTCAAACCTTCCTGTGCAAAATGTGCTTCCACCTTCTCCGTGCTCAGTGCCGGCAGGCCTTTCAGCTCCAGCGCATGTTGCGAGTAGAACACAAAGGCATTATCGGCGGCCTGCATGGCACCTTCATACTGCGCCAGGAAATTTTCATTTAAAGAAGAAAAAGTATGCAGCTCAAAAACCCCGATGATCCGACGATGCGGCATGGCTTCCTTCACACCACTAATAGTTGCTTTCAGCTTGCTGGGGGCATGGGCAAAATCCCGGAAGGCAAGCACATTTCCCCTTTCAAACAAACGCTCTAAGCGACGGGCTGCTCCGCCAAAATCTGCAATGGCCGCATAGAATTCTGAATTGGAAATGCCGAGTTGCGCACAGACCAGCCGAGCCGCCTCCATGTTAAGGACATTATGCCAGCCAAAGACCGAAATCCGGACGGGGCCCTGATCAGTATCCAGCACGGCTTCGCCTTCTTCGTAGTGAAAAGCAGGCATCCGATATTCAGTGCAGGCCAGATGGCCGGCAGCCTTTTGCACCAGCATTTTCACCTCACTGTCTTCGCCATTGTAAAAGAGTTGCGCACCTGCCTTCATGCCGCGCAGATAGGTTTCAAACTGGCTGAGATAATTCTCGTAGGTCGGGAACACATTGATATGATCCCAGGCAATGCCACTGAGCACCGAGATGTTGGGATCGTAGAAGAAAATCTTGGGGCGCGGCTCGACGGGTGAGGCCGGATACTCATCGCCTTCCAGCACAATGACAGGTGCGTCACTCAACTTCACCGAACCATCAAAGCCCTGCACGCGCGCGCCTACCAGGTAGTCAAAGTCTTTACCCAGCGAGCGAAGCACATGCATGATCATGCTGGTGATGGTCGTCTTGCCATGCGAACCGGCCACCACAATGCGGTTTTTGGATACGCTTAAATCATGGACGTATTGAGGAAACGAATAGACCGGAATTCCGAGGGCCTGTGCGCGCAGCAATTCCGGATTGTCCTTGCGGGCGTGCATGCCCAGCACCACGGCATCAAGGCCAGCATGGACACGATCCGGGAACCAGCCATTGGCGGGCGGCAGCAGGCCCAGCGCCTTCAGGTTTGACTTTGCGGGGTCTTCAATTTCGTCATCCGAGCCGGTGATGATATTGCCTTTCTTGGAGAGTGCGATGGCCAGTTGGTGCATAATAGCGCCGCCGATCGCGATAAAGTGAATCCGTTGCATGAAATGTTTCTTCCTACCTTCGTTCAAAGCTACTTCTAAGACAAGCTTTCCACTTTTTTCACTGTCGGATTATGATTTCTTCTCGTCTGCTTCAACGCCTGCTTCCTCTTGTAGCCGTCTTTGCTTTGGGCCTTTTGATTGCCTCCTGTGCTCCTCAAAAGCAATACGGCTGTCCCAATCACCTGCAGATTTCTTCTGTAGCGGATTGAGCCCCCATCCACGATGCGCTTTATGACTCCGGCCCCGAAAGGCCGGATTTTTTTGGCTTCGCAAAAAGCGAAAGCAGCTACGATCGGATTCTTGAAACGGAGCCGGGCCGCGTGAACAGTAGCAGGTAGCCCACTACAAAAAGCATAGACGTCAGTGCTGACGCAACGATTTTCAGCAGCAAGAGCAGCATATTGGAGAAGCTCCACATTTCAATGCTGAAATAGACGGCATGATGTAGCAAAATCAGGAACGCGGCATAAGTGAGAAAAGCAGGCCAGCCCAGGTTTTTCACGGTAGGACTCTGCCCCGCATAATCTTCCATCGCGCGCGGCAACAGTGCGGTCAGCACATTGGGGCGCAGGTAGGCTATGAGGATGGTAGCGGCGGCGTGCATGCCACCTGTATTGGTCAAGGTGTCCATCGTGAAACCGGTAACCGCACCAATGATGAGCGCCAGCCACATCGGCGTTTCAAACGGAAGCAACAGGATGAACAGCGGATAGATGAGCGGTACAAAAACCGGGAATCCCGCAGGCTCACTCCACCAGCGCAGTGTCAGTTTATTGAGCAGAATCTGCACCGCCAGGATAAGCCAGAAGCGAAGGAAATTTCTTAGTTGAATACTCATGGCTCACCTTCTGTTTTTAGGCTTGATCAACTCCGTTCCATTCTTGGCCTCCAACTCGTGCTGCTCTTTGTTGTAGCTGTTCTCCACCACATACACGTAGCGCAACTTTCGGAAGTTGGTCGCAGGTTTCAGATAAAGCAGTCGTTTGCCCGACTTGCGAATAATGACCACGCTGTCCACTACGCCAACTGGTACTTCGGGAGGAAAAAACGAATAGGTCGTTGTCGTTACAATATCGCCACGGTGTAAGGGAATCTGGCTTGGCACATCGGGCATGTAGAGCACATCGGCATCGGGCGTGTAGCCATTATACGTCCACGTAACCTGACCCGCGGTACCGTCCGGCAATTGTGCACTGACGGTTTGCAGAGTGGACAATACCGACAGCACGGTTGAAAAATGCGCAGAAACATGCACCACTTTACCGACCACGCCGCTGCCGGTAATCACCGCCATTCCTTTACGAATGCCGTTCTCTGAGCCTCGGTTGAGGGTGACGTAATTATTACGCTGCAGCACGCTGTTGTTGATGACGCGCGCTTCGCGATAGGTGTAGGATGCGTACTGGACCTGCTTACCGCTATCCGCCGGAAGGGCACGCCGCACAAGGCTGTCACGCAGTGTATCTGTTGAATAACGGAGCTGTGAAAGAGCCGTGCGCAGCCTGGTGTTTTCGCGCAGTAGCGAATCATTTACTGCTCCAAGATTGAAGTAATAAACGAGTGCGCTCTGGCGCTTGTACAAAAAGCCGGTAACGGCATTTGAGGAGCTGAGCAGGTCATTTCCCTGAATCGTGTTCGTGCGCGCGATGAGCACAGCACAAAGCACCTCAAGTGCTACAAAGAGGATGAGATTAAAAAAGCGGCGGACGAAACGAAGGAAGTTCAGCAAAGCGCCTGTTTTTTCACGGTTCTAAGGTGCATTAAAGAACAGTCTTTCGGCTTCGTGCTGCTCCCCGGTCATCGCTACTTCATCAGGAAAGGCATCTTCTGAATGTTCTTCAGGGCCATACCTGTGCCGCGCACCACTGCACGAAGCGGGTCATCGGCCACGTGCACCGGCAACTTGATTTTCGTTGCGATGCGCTTATCAAGGCCACGCAGCAAGGCACCGCCACCCGTGAGGTAGAGGCCACGCCGATAGATGTCAGCCGCCAGTTCCGGCGGGGTGCTTTCCAGCGCTTTCAAGATGGCTTCTTCAATCTTGAAAATGGATTTGTCCAGCGCTTCGGCCACCTCCTGATAGGTAACCATAATCTGCTTCGGAATGCCGGTGACGAGGTCGCGGCCATTGACGGCAATATCATCGGGCGGATTATCCAGCTCTTTCAACGCAGAGCCAACGTGAATCTTGATTTGCTCAGCAGTACGCTCGCCAATCATCAGGCTGTGATAGCGGCGCATGGCCTCCATGATGTCGGCTGTGAACTCATCCCCTGCGATACGGATGCTTTGGTCGCAAACGATGCCGGCCAGAGCGATGACAGAGATCCCCGTGGTGCCTCCGCCAATATCAATAATCATGTTGCCGGTAGGTTCTTCCACATCTATGCCGATGCCGAGCGCGGCAGCCATTGGCTCATGAATCATGAACACTTCGCGGGCACCGGAAGCATTGGCACTGTCGCGCACCGCACGCTTCTCCACTTCGGTGATGGACGAAGGAATGCAGATCACCATACGCCAGGCCGGCGGAAACAAAGGCTTCTTGGGCAACACCAGCTTGATCATCTCGCGTATCATGCCCTCGGCCGCGTTGAAGTCTGCAATCACACCGTCTTTTAAGGGACGAATCGTTTTCAGGTTTTCGTGCGTTTTCTCGTGCATCATCATCGCCTTCTTCCCCACCGCAACGATGCGGGAAGACAAGCGATCAATGGCTACAATGGACGGCTCATCCACCACCACCTGTCCGTTGTGGATGATGAGCGTATTGGCAGTACCGAGGTCTATGGCTATTTCCTGAGTCAGGAAGTTGAACAATCCCATATATGCGAGGAATCGGGAAGTATGGTTTGAAAAGAGTTGCGCAAAGGTGAGGAAAAAGCCACAGTCGCAAGGGGCAGGCTGCGTGAAACGGAGCACAAAAACGCATTTTGCCCAAAGCCGGAAAAACAAAATTTGCCTGCCAAAAGCAGTGCCACTCGAAAATGTTCTTGCAATGTCCGGCTCCCTCGGTCGCCCATCAACCGGCCCCGGTTCGCATTCTTCGAAACCCGACTTTTGAAGCCCATGTCCATCGAAGCTCTTTACGAAATCTACCTCGCCCACCCTTCCGTTCAGACGGATACACGCAAGCTGCAACCCGGCGATCTTTTCTTCGCACTCAAAGGCCCCAGCTTCGATGGTAATGCCTTTGCTGCAGCGGCTTTGGAGGCCGGTGCCGCCTATGCTGTGGTAGATGATTCTTCTCTAAAATCCTACCCCGGCTGCATCCTCGTTGATGATGTGCTCGGCAGCCTCCAACAACTGGCCCGTCATCATCGCAGGCAGTTTTCCATTCCTTTTTTAGCCATTACCGGCTCTAATGGCAAAACAACCACGAAGGAGTTGATCACCGCTGTGTTGCGCAAAAAGCACATCACTTATGCCACGCAGGGCAACCTCAACAACCATATCGGCGTGCCGCTCACCCTGCTTTCCATCCGCAAGGATGCCGCCTTTGCGGTGATCGAAATGGGGGCCAATCACCGGGGGGAAATTGCTTCCTACTGCCGCATTGCGGAGCCTACTCTGGGGTTGATCACGAATGTGGGTAAGGCCCATATTGAAGGCTTCGGCAGCGAGCTGGGTGTGCGTCTGGGCAAAGGAGAACTATATGATTACCTCCGCGAAAATGGTGGCTCCATCTTCCGCAATGCAGACCTGCCCTACCTGGCTGAAATGGCCGAGGGCATTGCCGCGCAGCATAGCTATGGTCAGTCCGCAAACGCCGATTTCCAAGGCATCCC
>JAMIQN010000176.1:0-3716 GCA_035914595.1 Chitinophagaceae bacterium
AGTTGAAGAAAGAAGCCGGCCAGCAGATAAACGCCGGCATGTTCCGGCAGGTCTTGAAAGGTTTCGGGGAGCAGATGGAGGCAGGTAATACCCAGCAGAGCGGAACCGGAAAAAGCAAGCAGTAAATGCAATCTTTGCTCGTTCGGTGGCTTAACAATCAAAGGCAGGGCGCCGCCAATGAAGCTGAGCAGCAGCAAAAGCAAATCGGGCAGCAAATGCATAGAAGGGGCGCAAGTTAGCGTGCCCTACAGCCACACAGTGGTCAATCTGTTTTAGAGGCACGGAATTTTCTATCACCGCCCAAGTCCGCCACTCTATGAATTACGATCCCGATTTTCTAAATCCACACAAGCAGTCGGGCATCCTTCCGGCCGCCGGGAAATTGCTGATTGCGGAGCCTACGCTGGCCGACCCTTCCTTTCAGCGAAGCGTAGTATTCATCTGCCGGCATGGTGCCGATGGCACCCTGGGTTTTGTGCTCAACCGACGCACACAATACACGCTGGAGGATCTATTTCCCAAACTGCATCTGCCTGCTATTGAAGTGTTTCAAGGCGGGCCCGTGCAGTTGGACACCCTGCATATGCTGCACCGAAATCCGCTGGCTTATGGCGGCACCGAAGCAACTGACGGCATTTACTGGGGAGGCAGTTTTGAAGCCCTGCGGGAATCCCTTCTCAATCATTGTTACAAACCTGATGAACTGCGCCTCTTTGCAGGCTATGCAGGCTGGGGCGAAGGACAATTGGACAAGGAATTGGAAGAAGGTTCCTGGATCGTCGCCAATATGCTTCCTGAATTTGTTTTTGAATCCGACCCCACAAAGCTGTGGATGCAGGCTGTGGATTCCCTTGGGGCTGAATTCGCCTACCTGAAAATGTTCCCGCTCGACCCACAGTTGAATTAGCAAAATGGGCTTCCCAAATTGAGAAGCCCATGCTTTTTTCTACCAAACGAAACAGGGGATGGAAGACCGTAATATCAGGCGATACGGCTCCCTAACTTATCGAAGATTGCCTGCTGCAACGGAAGGGCTGGTGTTGTCCCTAAGTAGTCCGCTCCAGCGATTATTGAATTCATTCGCATCACCGGGGGCCTTGGCAATGATGGTCAGGCGGGTATTGTAGCCATGCGGCAAAGGCACAGAAATCAGGGCATCTTCCAGCGAAGGAATATGCTGCTTGTACTGCACGCGGGCAATTTCTTTTCCGGCTTTCAACACCTGTAACTCAACATAATCAATAGTGTGCGTACTGAAATTCTGGACGCGCACGGTAGCATCATGGCCATCCATCTCTGCATCCAGCAGACGCAAGTCAGGGTTGGAAGTCGGCTTGATTTTGCTGCTCCAGGCCTGCATTTCCGCATAAATATCTGCCGCACTTTGGCTTTTCAGCGGACGAACCAGACGGTCGGGGGTAATCAGGTAAAGGTGCGTGCCGAGGATAGAGTAAAGGCTATTCCATCCGGGCTTTGAAAACAGGGGATTCTCTTCATCAATGCTCACCACCGGCAGGCCTACTTTAAGGTCCTGCGCTTTTTCCGCAAACACCCGAACATCCATAAATAAGACATGGATATCGTGGGCAGAGTAGGGAGCAGCAAATGCGTCCGCTCCGTGATTGGTTGCCAGATCCTGCAAAGCACCATTTGCGAGTAAGTTCTGAGCAGATTCAGAACTCAGGGTGCCCACTGCCAGCACGATGGGCTTGCCATCGGCCAACATTTGATACAAGGTAGAATGCGTGCTCCCGGGTAGGGGTGCATCCGCAATCCAGCGAAGCTGCGCGTGGAGGGGTGCCACTGCGGTCAGCATCATGATGGTTAACAGATAGCAAAGCCGGCGCATAATCAGAAATTGGGTGGGTTTATGGCTCTGTGGCAATGGTTACTTTCGTGCCGATGAAACTCAAAAGCCTTCGGGTAATCGCGCTTCTGGTTACGACCTTGTTAAGCATTGCTGCATGTCAAAAGTATGAGGCTCGTAACGAAATTGTTAACGACGGAAACACATATTTTTCTATTAAACAGTTTGCCGCGGACCAGATAAACATGTATGCAAAGGTTCCGTTTTCCCTCTACAAACTGGTCTATCTGGATGGAAAAGTGGACTCTACGGTCGTCAACTTCATTAATATAGACTGGGCACCCATCCTCCGCGCCTTTGGAGAAACAGATATTTCTGACAAGAAATTCTTGGGACAATATGATTTTAGTGTGTACCTCGACAGCACCATGGGCACACGGGTAGCACTCTACACAGCTAAAAACGACAAACTCTTAACACGCAGCTTACAAATTGCAACCGACCCCAGCAACGATAAGATTACCTCGATCTACATCGAGACAGCGCACCACGATTTCTGGGGCTCAGAGACCCAAAAGCTGCTCTACATTCCGCTAAGAATTATCCAGATTCAGAAGAGCAAACACCGCCTGCTTGGAAAGGATTGGGAGCTTCGCACTGAGTATCGCTTCATGGGCGATAATCCGGACGACAGCTATTAGGTCGCGATACAGGCATGACGAAAGCGCAATTCCAAAAGGTAGCCGGCTCCATTCCTCACTTGCCGGGCTGCTATAAATATTTTGATGCGGAAGGGAACCTCCTGTATGTCGGCAAAGCCAAAGACCTCCGCAAACGGGTAGCTTCTTATTTCACAAAAGGAGACCCCAACTACAAGACGCGCCGGATGATTTCCCTGGCGGCACGCATTGAGTTTACCGTCACTGATTCAGAACATGATGCCTTCCTGCTTGAAAACTCGCTGATCAAACACTATCAGCCGCGTTTCAACATCGAATTGAAGGACGACAAGACCTATCCCTACGTTGTTATCAAAAAGGAGCATTTCCCCCGCGTCTTTCTGACGCGCCGCCTCATCCGGGATGGCTCGGAGTATATCGGCCCGTTCACCGGTGTCTGGCGGGTGAAGGAGTTGTTAGACATTGTCCGCCAAAGTATTCCGCTACGCAATTGCAACCTCAATCTTGCCCCTTCTCAAATTGCAAAAGGCAAGTACAAGGTCTGCCTGGAGTATCATTTGGGCAATTGCAAAGGCCCCTGTGAAGGCTTGCAGAGCGAAGATGATTATTGGGAAGGCCTGCAGCATGTCCGCCATATCCTGAAGGGAAATGTGGGCGAAGTGGTTCGTGCCTTGCGCAACCAAATGACAGAATTGGCTGCTCGCCTCGAGTTTGAAAAAGCAGAAGTGCTGCGCCGAAAAATTGAAGCGCTGAGCAATTTCCAAAGCAAGAGCACGGTGGTCAACCCGCGGCTTGGCAACCTGGATGTGGCTTCTATCCTGCTGGAAGACGGCCATGCCTTTGTCAACTACATGATGGTAAGCAATGGTGCAATCGTCTATGCCCGCACGCTGGATGTGAAATCTCAGATGGATGAAACTGAGTCAGATATCCTCTCGTTGGCCGTGGCCCGTTTTCGTGAAATATATCAGAGCATGGCCAATGAAGTGATTGCCCCATTTCCGATTGATTTGGCGGAGCCGGAGCTGAAGCTGACCATTCCGCGGGGTGGTGATAAGAAAAAACTGCTGGAGATGAGCCTGAAGAATGCAGAGGTTTTTCGGGACGACCTCCGCAATCGGAACCGGCTGCTTATCAGCGATGAAGTGCGGCAGGCAGCACGTCGCAATGTTCTGCTGGAATTGCAGGATGCCCTCTCGCTGCCATCCCTGCCAACGCATATTGAGTGC
>JAMIQN010000177.1:0-7328 GCA_035914595.1 Chitinophagaceae bacterium
CCCAATACGCTGGACAGCCTCGGCTTCATTCGCCTGGGCATGCCACCACGGGCCGTGCGGGGCTTGCTTCATTGGCGGCGCAAGGGCAAACATTTTTACAAACCGGAAGACCTTCGCCCGCTCTATAACCTGCCGGAAGAAGTATATGCCCGGCTGCTGCCGTACATCCGAATTGAATCCGCAACACCGCGCTATGAAGACCGGGGTTTTGCCCGGATGGAGGCCCCTTCCGTCATTGAACTGAATACGGCTGATTCAGCCATGCTGGAGCGATTTGTGCCGGGCATCGGGCCGACGCTCGCTCATAAGATTGTGCAACGTCGAAAAGCACTGGGCGGTTTTATCAGCTTCAGTCAGTTGAGGGAGGTGTATGCATTCCCTGATTCTGCTTTGAAAAAATTGGAAGCACGCCTTCATTTAGACCCTTCGCTTGTGCGTAAAAAGAGCCTTGCAACTACAACGCTCGCCGACCTTGCAAGCCATCCTTACATCGGAGAAAAAATGGCAGCCAACATCCTCATGTACCGCGATGGAATCGGGGCTTACCGCAGGCTGGAGCAGCTCCGTCAGGTGCCCCTGATGAACGAGGAAAATTATCGTAAAATTGCGCCCTATTTGACCCTTGGAATACTGCGCCCGGAGGGTCAGAATGCCGGAGCAAAAGATGCTGTGGTTACCGAACAATAGCTTTTGAATTTGCCGCCGTTCCCCTTTTATATCCCTGAGAAAAAAACTGCCGGGTAGCCAAATCAGTTCCGCCCGGGAATGCCTGAAAAGACGAGAGAAATATGGATTTCAAACCAACCGACACACAACGAGAGATTGCTGACATGGTACGCGATTTTGCGAACCGCCGGATTCGTCCGCAAATGATGGAATGGGACGAGCAGCAGATTTTCCCCAAAGATTTATTTCATGAAATGGGCGGCCTCGGCCTGATGGGGGTGCTCGTGCCGCAGGAATACGGAGGAAGCGGCCTGAGCTATTTCGAGTATGTGACGATCGTGTCTGAAATCGCGAAAGTGTGTGGCTCAATCGGCCTGTCAGTGGCGGCTCACAACTCACTTTGTACCGGCCATATTCTCTATTTCGGCAATGAAGAGCAGAAGCAGAAATACCTGCCCAAGCTGGCCACCGGCGAATGGATTGGCGCCTGGGGCCTGACGGAAGCGAACACCGGCTCGGACGCAGGAAACATGCGCTGTACGGCTACACGCGATGGCGACGGCTGGGTCATCAACGGCACCAAGAACTGGATTACCCACGGCAAGACGGGCGACGTGGCTGTAGTGCTGGCACGCACCGGCGATCCGCGCACCAAGGATAATGCAACGGCATTCATTGTAGAGCGTGGCACACCAGGCTTTTCAGCCGGTAAAAAGGAAAACAAGCTGGGCATGCGTGCCTCTGAAACAACCGAACTGATTTTTGACAACTGCCGCGTATCCGACGCACAACGTATGGGCCCGGTAGGTGAAGGTTTCCGGCAGGCCATGAAGGTGCTGGACGGTGGCCGGATTTCGATTGCGGCCCTTGCGCTGGGCATTGCCAAAGGCGCCTACGAAGCGGCTGTGAAGTACTCCAAAGAACGCCACCAGTTCGATCAACCGATTTCCAACTTCCAGGCGGTGGCCTTCAAGCTGGCCGACATGGCAACGAAAATTGAGGTGGCTGAAAACCTGATTTTGCTGGCTGCGGATAAGAAAAACCGTGGCGAGAAGATGAGCAAAGAAGGAGCGATGGCCAAGTATTACGCTTCTGAAATTGCGGTTCAAATTTCAACGGATGCCGTTCAGATTTTCGGCGGCTACGGCTATACCAAGGATTTTCCGGTGGAGAAATTCTATCGCGATTCTAAGCTCTGTACTATTGGTGAAGGCACCAGCGAAATTCAGAAGCTGGTCATCAGCCGTGAAATCCTGAAGGCTTAATTGCAGCGGCTTCGGGCCTTACCCTCCTTTCTATGAACGCAGGCGACATGCAGCGTACGCTGGTCTTTCAGGCCTATGGCCACGAGGCGGTCCTGCGCGAATGTGCCTATGCCCTGCTGACTTTTCTCTATCAGCATCCGCAAGGCATTCCCGGCCTCGGCATCCTCATTTACACCGACCGTCCTGCGTTTTTTAAAAGCTTTGAAGAGCTACTACCTCTGCAATACCGGCAGGTGGACGCACAGGAACTGCAAGGCTGGCGGGGTACTATTGATTTCGTGCATCGTGTCAAAATTGAAGTACTGCGTGATGCCGTGCAGCGGTGCAGCGGTGCCATTCTTTATGCTGATACGGACGTGTGTTTTCTGAAGTCGGTAGAGCCTTTATTCCGAGGCATTGAGGCTGGCCGCCGCTACATGCACGTGCAGGAATACAAGCTGCAGGATGACCTGAATCCTGTCGGTGTCAAGTTCAGAAATTTCATACAGAAGCAACAGTCGTTGGAGTGGGGCAGCCGGCGTGAGGCCATTCCACTGAGCACAGCCATGTGGAATGCCGGAGTGCTTGGATTTTCAAGTGCCGACAAGGCTTTGCTGGATGAAGCACTCGTGTTCACCGATGCGGTGCATCCTTTGTTTCGCAAGCATATCGTAGAGCAGTTTGCCTTTTCGATGCTGTTTGCTGAAAAGGGACAGGTGTATGCAGCCTGCCGCGAAATTTTGCATTACTGGAGCCTGAAAGAAATGCGCGCCTATCTGGCTTCTTTCTTCGCCTATTTTGAAGGAAGGCCTTTGGCGGAACTCGCACGCTTGTCGCAACTAATCCAGCTTCACGTTCCGATGCAGGACCGAGGTTCTTTCTATCTCAATCGCAGCCCGATCAACAAGATTCGGCGTGTACCCTGGCAGCCGCTCATCCCCGACTGGGCAGAACTGGAACGGCAAATGCCGGATTGATACGCTGCCGCTAATTGCAGAGCTATTTTCTTTAAGAAAAGACGGTAAAAGAAGGGGGCTTAATAGTCCTCTGTCATCAGGCTGAGCTCGCTCAATGCCTGCGCCAATTGCGCGTCATTCGGCGCGATGCCATGCCATTCGTGGGTGCCTTCCATGAAGCTGACGCCTTTGCCCATTTCTGTGCGCATCAAAATCACGATCGGCTTGCCCTGGCCTGCTGCCTGTTTCGCTTTTTCAAGGGTGCTCACCACTTCTTCCATCACGTTGCCGTCCATCTCCAGCACCTGCCAGTTAAAGGCTTTGAACTTGGCCGCAAGGCTTTCGATATTCATCACTTTGCCCGTGGGGCCATCAATCTGCTGGCCGTTGACATCAACCGTCGCGATGAGGTTGTCAATGCCGTGATGCGCAGCAAACATGATGGCTTCCCAATTCTGACCTTCCTGCAATTCACCATCGCCGTGCAGGGAATAGACGAAGTGCGTATCGCCGTTCAGTTTTTTGGCTAAGGCAGCACCACAGGCCACGCTCATGCCTTGTCCCAAAGAGCCGCTGGCCACGCGCACGCCGGGCAAGCCTTCATGAGTAGTGGGGTGGCCCTGCAGGCGGGAATTGATTTTGCGAAAGCTGGCCAATTCCTGAGTAGGGAAGTAGCCGGAGCGCGCCAGTACGCTGTAGAAAACCGGTGAAATATGACCGTTGGAAAGAAAGAAAATATCCTCACCAATGCCATCCATCCGGAAAGGATTCGGCTGGTGCTGCATCGTATGGAAGTAGAGAGCAACCATAAAATCGGTACAGCCCAGAGAACCGCCCGGGTGGCCACTTTGCGCAGCATGAACCATTCTTACGATGTCGCGGCGCACCTGGCCTGCGATGGTCTTTAGTTGGGAAATTTCCATTGCGCGGCGAAGATAGAGGGAGCACACTTAGTGGCAGCGCTGCCTTGTCCTCAGGCCCCGCAATTCCGTGGAAAAAACACGTCCATAATTTGCGCAGCCACACCAACCAATTTGAACCGAGAACCTGAAAGCAACGCAGGCACGAAGCAGAAGGCCTTCACGCGGATGCTGATGCATTGGCATCATAGCCACAACCTACGCTCCCTGCCCTGGAAAGATGAACGCGACCCGTACCGGATCTGGCTGTCGGAGATGCTGCTGCAACAGACCCGCGCTGCCCAGGCCCAGCCGTACTACGAGCGTTTTTTGGAAGCCTTTCCTACTGTATTTGCACTGGCGGCTGCTGAGGATGATACCGTGTTTAAGCTTTGGGAAGGCCTCGGCTATTACAGCCGCTGCCGCCATCTGATTGCGACGGCCCGTGAGGTGGCAAGGCAGGGGCATTTCCCTGAGAATTATGAAGGCTTGCTGGCCCTCAAAGGTGTGGGCCCGTACACAGCGGCTGCCATTGCTTCGTTTGCCTTCGGCCTGCCCCATGCAGTGGTGGATGGTAATGTGTATCGGGTGCTGGCGCGCTGCTTTGGTTTGCGCATCCCGACAGACAGTCATGAGGGAAAGAAAGCATTTCAGGAGCTGGCTAATGCCTTGCTGGAAAAGAATGCGCCGGGGGCCTTTAATCAGGCCATGATGGACCTCGGGGCCACTGTTTGTCTGCCACAGGCGCCGCAATGTGAAGCTTGTCCGCTGCATTCTATCTGCACGGCACGTCAGGAAAATAACATCGGCTTGTTGCCGGTTCGCGTCAAGCGTGTGGCGGTGAAGACGCGCTACTTCCATTATGTTTTTCTGCTGCGCAAAGGCAGGGTATGGTTGCATCGCCGCGAGGGTAGGGACATCTGGCGTGGCCTGTATGAGCCTTTACTCATTGAAGCGGCGACTTCTTTATCCGAGGAAGCTTTGAAGCAGGAGCCTGCCCTCGCTATGTTTTCAACCGGCCGGGCTGAATGGAAAGACTGGGGGGAAAGTCGCCAGCGGCTGACGCACCAGTTGATCTGCTCGCGCTTTTTTGCGATTGAAATTCCGGAAGAGAGGGAGCCGGTGCAGGAAGGCTGCTGGGTGCGACTTTCAGAGCTTTCAGCGTATGCCTTTCCACTCTCGCTAAAAACAATTCTTAAAAAAAGAGGCTACTTTTAATTTAATCATATCTGACATCAGTAAATAGGAAATTATGCGCGGTATTAATCGAGTTACGCTTATCGGTAACCTGGGCAAAGACCCTGAAATTCAGCACCTCGAAGGCAATATAGCTGTAGCAAAATTTCCCCTCGCAACCACCGAATGTTTTAAGGATAAATCGGGCCAGATGTTGTCGCAAACGGAATGGCATACAGTCGTTTTGTGGCGCGGACTCGCTGAACTGGCCGAGCGTTTCCTTCATAAAGGCAGCCTGGTATATATCGAAGGAAGGTTGCGCACCCGCCATTGGGAGGACAAAGACCACAACAAGCGATTTGCCACAGAGGTGGTAGGTGATAATCTGGTGATGCTCGACAAGCGCCGTGATGCCGAACATTATTCGCAGGAAAGCAATCTGAGCCGTGGCCCCGCTTTTCAGCCACAGGATGGCCTTTCTGATTTTCCGGAAATGCCGAAGGACCCCAATACTGCCGGCGAACTGGACGAGGATATTCTTCCTTACTAAAGTTTTTTCCGGCTACTTCTTCTATGCAGCAAAGGCGTCAGGCAAAGCCTCGTTCATCCTTCCTATTTTTGAAACAATTCACCAAGAGCACGCAATTTGGAAAGCGCAGCGGATGGCGGCGGGAGTATCCTGCATCTTTTACTCAAGGCAGATGGCGGGCATATTTCCCCCAATAGCCTCACGATTCTTGTAATCATCATCTTGATTTTGCTGCTCCTGACGGCTATTACGGCAGGGGCGGAAACGGCGTTCTTTTCCTTAAAGTCGAAAGACATCAATTATCTGAAGACGAAAGAGCAGCCTTCGGCACGCCAGGCCGTGCGCCTGTTGGAACAACCTAAGCTGCTGTTGGCCACGATTCTGGTCGCTAATAATTTCATCAACATCGCCATCATTATAGCCACCAACCTGCTGGTGCGGCAACTGCTGCCTCCGGACCTTTCAGCGTTTTGGTCGTTCTTGATTCAGGTGGTGGCGGTTACTTTTTTGCTGGTCTTGTTTGGCGAGGTATTACCCAAGGTGTATGCGACGCAAAACAACCTGCGGATGGCCTTATTCAGTGCGCCGGTAATCAGCGTAATGTCCAACGTTTTTCGCCCGATCAGCAGGACTTTGGTACGCTCCACGAGCTATATCGAAGAGCGACTGGCGCGCCAAACCGTCGGGACCGGTGCGCTCCGCCCCGAAGATTTTGAACATGCGATTGAACTGACGGTAGGCCACACCGCCACCCGCGAGGAGGTCAATATTTTCAAGGGAATCCTCAAGTTTGGCAACATCACGGCACGCCAGGTGATGCGCGGGCGACTGGATGTGTGTGCGCTGAATTATGAGATGAGTTTTCCCGAAGTGCAGCGATACGCAATTGAGGTGGGGTATTCGCGCATGCCTGTGTTTAAGGAGAGCCTGGATAAGGTGGTGGGCATGATTCACACAAAAGATTTTCTGCCGCATAACGAGGATGATTCCTTTGACTGGCATGCCCTGATTCGGCCTGCCTATTTTGTGCACGAAGGGAAGCTGATCGAAGATTTACTGAAAGAATTTCAACAAAGGCGGATTCACCTGGCCATTGTGGTAGATGAGTTTGGCGGTAGCTCGGGCATCATCACGCTTGAGGATATCATGGAAGAAGTGATCGGCGATATCAAAGACGAGTTTGATGAAGATGACCCGCAATTCCGCAAGATTGACGAGCACAATTTTCTGTTTGAAGGCAAGACGCTCATCAACGATGCCTGCAGGATGATGGGACTGCCTACCGATTCCTTCGATCCCTATCGGGGGGAAAGCGACTCGCTGGGCGGCTTAATTCTTGAAGTTTCCGGCAAGTTTCCACTGGTGAACGAAACCGTGCGTGCCGGCCGTTTTGAGTTTACGGTGCTGGAGTTGGACAAGATGCGCATCAAGCGGGTGAAACTGAGTATTGAAGAGGAGGGCCGGGAAGAAGAGGAGGAAATCTGAGTGATGTAGAAGCAACTGATTCCGAAAGCACTTTGTAGTTTTGAGATTTTCGGAACCGCCTAATTGGAAAATTCAAGGCATCAGGGTTTTAGAACATAGATAAAAAATAATTGGCTACGTCCTGAGAGGAGGTAGCCAATTTACATTTTGGGTGGGCCCACCAGGGCTTGAACCTGGGACCCCCTGATTATGAGTCAGGTGCTCTAACCAACTGAGCTATAGGCCCTGCGGCCATGAAACCTGGCTGCTGAGGGCTGCAAATATAGGCTGGTGGCGGACAATGTGCGACCTCCATTTGACATGCGGTGAATGCCCGGTTTTCAAGGTAGTGGCTCACATATAAATACCACGAAAGTGGTATTGATAGGTTTTT
>JAMIQN010000178.1:0-6944 GCA_035914595.1 Chitinophagaceae bacterium
ACCGAAGCTGGGTACTGCATGCGATATCCGTCCGTAGCAACCATGTGCATGTGGTGCTCAGTACCGGTGAAGCGAAGGCTGAGACGGTTCTCAATGCCCTAAAGGCAAATGCTACACGGGTCATGCGCGAACAAGGCTGCTGGCCGCAGACACACTCTCCGTGGTCGGCGGGTGGAAGTACGCGATATAAATGGAAAGCAGACGAGCTCGCGGGTGTGGTGAAGTATGTCGTTGATGGGCAGGAATAGTGATTTGGGTGCTACCCTGTTGTGCTGCTATACCGCCCGCTACCGCAGGCGGTACTGAAGTTCGGTGCTGAACTTACTGAATGCTCCGTCCCTGGGGTGTAGTAGCTCGGTGTGTGTGCTGCTGTGCCGCCCGCTACCGCAGGCGGTGCTGTAGTTCGATGCAGTACTTACTGAATGCTCCGCCCCCGGGGTGTAGTAGCTCGGTGTGTGTGCTGCTGTGCCGCCCGCTACCGCAGACGGTGCTGTAGTTCAGTGCTGTAACTGAAGGGCTCAGTACCCGGCGCGGTAGCGCCGGGCAAACCCTCTACCGGAAATCACAATTCAGAAGACGCTGCCAAAGTTTTGGAAGTACACAGATACTTTTCCCAAGCCGGTAAATTTGCGCCTTCAAAAAAGAAACGTATGAACTCAGCACTTGCCTCTAAGGTGGACTTCAAGTTGCCTTATAAAGTAAAAGACATCAGCCTCGCTGAATGGGGCCGCAAGGAAATTCGCCTCGCGGAAGCCGAAATGCCCGGCCTGATGGCCTTGCGCGCCGAGTATGGCGACAGCAAACCCCTGCAAGGTGCTCGTATCGCAGGCTGCCTGCACATGACCATTCAGACGGCGGTGCTCATCGAAACACTGGTGCATCTTGGTGCCGAAGTGCGCTGGAGTTCTTGCAATATTTTCTCTACGCAGGACCATGCTGCGGCGGCTATTGCAGCGGCCGGTATTGGTGTTTTTGCCTGGAAAGGACAAAGCATTGAAGATGCAGACTGGTGCATCGAGCAGACCCTGTTCTTCGGTTCTGAAGACCGTCCGCTCAACATGATTCTGGACGATGGCGGTGACCTGACCAATATGGTGCTCGACAAATACCCCGAGCTGGTACAGCATATCAACGGCCTTTCCGAAGAGACGACCACCGGCGTGCATCGCCTGTATGAGCGCATGGCGAAAGGCACTTTGCCGATCCCTGCCATCAACGTGAATGACTCTGTTACAAAGAGCAAATTCGACAATAAGTATGGCTGCAAGGAATCACTGGTAGATGCGATCCGCCGTGCAACAGATGTGATGATGGCCGGCAAGGTGGCTGTTGTTGGCGGCTATGGCGACGTGGGCAAAGGCTCAGCCGAATCATTGCGTGGCGCCGGGGCCCGTGTTATCGTCACCGAGATTGACCCGATTTGCGCCCTGCAGGCCGCTATGGATGGCTTTGAGGTCAAGAAGATGGAGGATGCCGTCAAAGAAGCCGACATCATCGTAACGGCTTCCGGCTGCCGCGACCTAATTACCGAAAAGCATTTCCGCCTGATGAAAGACAAGGCCATCGTCTGCAACATCGGCCACTTCGATATTGAAATTGACATGGCTTGGCTGAACAAGAACTATGGCCAGACTAAGGACACTATCAAGCCACAGGTGGACCTCTACAACATAGACGGCAAGGAGATTATCGTACTAGCCGAAGGACGTCTGGTGAACCTGGGTTGCGCTACCGGCCACCCTTCATTTGTGATGTCTAACTCATTCACCAACCAGACGCTGGCGCAAATTGAACTATGGACCAACCATAAGGCCTACGAAAACCGTGTGTATGTGCTGCCCAAGCATCTGGACGAAAAAGTGGCCCGCCTACACTTAGCCAAGATTGGCGTTGAATTGGATGTGCTCAGCGATGAGCAGGCTGCCTATCTCGGCATTCCGAAGAACGGGCCCTTCAAGGCGGACCATTATCGGTATTAATTCGGTTTCACCCTTTTTCAAAAGCTGCTTTTCTTCGGGGAAGCAGCTTTTTTTATTTAGTATCCGGGTGAGCATCTGCCGGCTGTGCGGATGCAGAGTTGAGGTGCCGCTGCTGCTTAAGTGGAAATGTGAACGATATCGGGATGGTATAATGCGAAATAAGCCGCAGGATTGCGGCTCTTTCTTTTAGGGTTTATGGGGGCTGGTGGGGGCGTGGTTTCAGCGCGACACGATGAATGGCTTCATGCAGTCTTCGGCACCGTTTTGAGTTTGCAGAAAGTAAACCCCGGGCTGTAAATCATCTACAGGGATGGAGGCCCGTCCATCGCCGGTATTGAATTCATAGCTGCTCCGGGAACTGCCATTAGTGTCAAAAACGGTAACGCGCAGAGACTCGGTGTGGTGCTCCAGAAACTGGAGCCATAGCGTATCGCGGACAGGGTTGGGAAATAATTTGAAAGTCACTGGGAACGGAGATAAGGTCGGTATGAGTAAGTCGTTGATATCAAAAGAAAGCACCCTGGAAGTGCGTGCCGCTCATGGTAAGGGCAGCCTCGGCCTGGGCAGCACAGCTTTGTGCGGCTACGGTATGAAGGAACATGGAAGTCTCCTGAATATCATCGTTGGAAAGGATGGCGGCCCCGTCTTCATCTACTTGGCGCACTCGGTAGCAGGAGTATTTAGTGTTGCGAATCGTTACAGCATAACTGCTGGGGAGCCGGCTTTGTCCGCGGGCATACACCCGGGTGAGGCGGTCGAAGTTGACCATGTCGTTGCTGCCTTCGATGAGGTAGTACCGAATGTTCACTTCCTCTTTTACCGAAAAGGTGATCAGATACTCAGGCAGGTTCGAGTTTATCCCCAGATGATAGAAGGCGTGTGAAGGGGTGGCCATTACCATGGGTTGAAAAGATTTCGTTAACAGGTTACTCATCGTGGTGTTTTTGGGGTTTAGTTTTCGATTGAGCTTCCAACGACACAAAAGTGCTTGACGCTCTAAGCGTATGCAAGCGGAAACACCCCAAAAACGATGGGGGAAAACCCGACTTTTTATGGTAGTGTATTTACTATTCTGGTAATGCGAATTACCGTACGTCGTAGCTTGGCTACCTATTTTTTCGATTTTTCTGTGATTAACGAAATCAGCAATCCTGCGCGATTACATTAGCGCTGCTTTGATAGAAGCTGTGAAGATGATTTGTGACTGAAAAGGCTTCTTCTATTAACAAATTCATCAAAATCTTCACCTCCTCAAAATGGCCCCTTCGTCCGGCAAACTGCCTCCCGCCTGCAACGGCGTGGATCCTTGCAATGATGTCGCCTGCCAAAAGGCAATTGCGCAAACGCATGAAATCACAGAACAGGATTTTCAAAGCCGCATCATCGTTAGTGCCGGTCCTCCCAAAGTGCTCAGTGCTGCGGATGTTTTAGGCATTATTGCGGGTGGGCTTTGCGGCACCGATGGCCTGCTGCTTGACCCCAACGTAACCATCAATGCAGACCTGAATCCGGTGGCAGGCTCGCCCAATCCCAACATGGTGTGCTACAGCTTTCCCTTCCTGAAAGGAATTCTTGCTGACGGGCCAGACAGCTTCAGCTTTTATGTGGCTACGAGCAGCAGCGGCGGAAATGATGTCGTGTTTAGCGTGGCCTTTGCGGAAACACCTGTGTGCTACTATGATCAAAGCACTTACTGGCCCTAATTCAAAGGACCTATGCAGGCGCTCATAAACGTTATACTTTACGTTTCTATTTTTTCTGCGTTACCGGCGGTTTGGCTGGGAAGGAAGCAGCGAGGATTGCTCTGGCTTTATGTCTTGGCGAGCCTGACTTGTGATGTCGTTCCGCTAATTCTAAGTGATGCTTTCAGTATTGAAACGAGAGTCCCCGGAAATCTTTTTGCCATTTTGGAACTGCTACTGGTCGGGCTTTACTTCGGGCAGTCTTTTTGGAACCGACCCCTCAGGAGGGCCGTATTTGTTACAACTATTTTGTTGACCACAGTTTTATCTGTGAGTACCTGGCAGGTCATTGAGGCGGATACGGAATGGCGCAATCAGGCGCAGGCTGTGAGTCAAACATTCTTGCTGCTGCTTTGCATAGGAGGATTGTTGGCTGTCATCCGAAATGCAGAAGAGCAAAAGATTGAGCGCTCGCAGTTGTTCCTTGTATCTGCCAGCATGCTGCTTTATCTCGCATACAGCATGTTGCTCATGCTCTTTACAGATCAGTTTATTGAGGCGCCCCAGGCATTGCGCATGAAGCTTTGGGCTGTGCACAACCTGCTCAATATTTTGAAGAACCTTGCCATCGGCTATTCCTTCTTCCTGGCGCAAAAGCAAATGCGCCGCTCCTTGGGCGATGCTCAGAAGTGAAAGCGCTATCTGTCGCCTGCTTAGATGAGGCAGGCTTTTCACTTAAAAATGCGTTCCGTATACAATAACGACCCGGAATGCAAGAGATAATTCCCGGCCTCCGAACTTTCCCGGCTAATTACTGCTCGTTGAAGCATTCATGCACAACAGGCGATATTCTATTCATCTTCAACCACTCAACACGTGCCCCCCAACCAACTTGAAGGGATTCCCGCTTGTAAAGGCGTGGACCCATGCACAGATGTAGCCTGCCAAAAGGCAATTATGCAAACGCATGAAATCACAGAACAGGATTTTCAAAGCCGCATTATTGCCAGTGCCGGTGCGCCCAAAGTGCTGAGCGCTGCGGATATTCAGAGCATCATTGACGGTGGCCTTTGTGGCACGGATGGCCTGCTTTTGGACCCCAACGTGGCCAGCAATGCAGAACTGAATCCCGTAGCTGCTCCCCCCGCTCCTAACATGGTGTGTTATAGCTTTCCATTCCTGAAAGGAATCCTGACGGAAACGCCCGAAACCTTTAGTTTTTATGTGGCAACGGGCGGAGCTTCGGGTAAGGATGTCATCTTTAGCGTGGCCTTAGCCGGTGCTACCCAGCAATTTTTCGATTGTAGTGATCACTGGCCTTTTCTCCCCGCTCCTAAGCTTTGAACTGGTGGATTAGCCTAAGTACCGTCCTGTCCGAATTTTCGGCTCTGCCGGCTATTTGGCTGGGCCGGAAGCAGCGTGGCTTGCTGTGGTATTATGCCTGGGCAAGTTTTTTGGCCGATTTCTACAGTGCCCTTCAAAAATGGCAATGGATTCCCCGGTCGTCTGCCGCCACAGTAACCAACCTGTTTCTACTTACTGAGTTAGGGTTGGTTGGTTTCTATTTCCTCAGGGAAATGTCTTCCCGAGTTTTGAAGTGGCTGGTAGGCCTTGCCATGCTTGCCCTTGCGTGTTATTTCCTGATTGATGCGGCTCCTGTCTTTGGAACAGAAATTCGTTGGCAGGATGCTTCGTTATTCTATTTCCTCTACATGCTCCTCTGCACCATTGCGTTCGTGAAAGTGCTGAGGAACATTGAACACAAAAAAATAGAGCATTCCCCCTTATTTGTTTTTTCGGCGGGTTTTCTGCTTTACGTTGCAGTTACACTGCTGTTGTTCCTATTCCAACCCCAGTTTCGACATGCGAGTGCGGAGGTGCGGTGGAGCATTTGGAGTGTACACAACGTACTCAACCTGCTAAAGAACCTGAGCATAGCCTACGTTTTTCTGATTCAGAAGAAAGTCAGCCTCAAATGAGCCTCCTCTCCTTAGTCATCATCGGCGTCCTGACGATGCTCTGCCTTGCGGTAGCGCTGATTCTCTTCGTTGTGCTCTATCAACGAAAGGTGATCAACCATGAGCAGCAGCTCAAAGAACTGAACCGGCGCAAGCAGGAAGAGTTGATACAGGCCGCCATCCGAAGTGAAGAAGAAGAGCGAATGCGCATTGCCGCAGACCTGCATGACGATGTCGGCGCCACCCTTTCTTCCATCCGGCTCATGCTGCATCAAGTGGCCCGCACACAAACGCCGGACTCGGCTGTACACACCGTGCAGTCGCTGCTGGACGACACGATTCAGAAGGTGCGCAACTTGTCCCACCAGCTTCAGCCGGGCACGCTTCAGTATCTCGGCCTTACGAAAGCACTCCAGTCGCTTTCGGAATTGCTCAATCGGACCGGGCATATCAAGGTCCATTTTTCTGCGATTGATGGCTGGCCTCCGTTACCTACAGAATCAGAACTGGCACTCTACCGAATTGTGCAGGAATTGCTCAATAATATCTTAAAACACACCACTGCTACTCAGGTTCATATCAGCACCTCTATTGAGCAGGGCGCTGCCTGCATCCGCATCCTGCACGATGGGCCGGGGCTTACCGAACAGATGTATCAGGATATGCTTTACAAGAAAGGGGCAATCGGCTTAAAAAACATTGAGAGCCGCTTGAAATCAGTGAAGGCAAGCCTCTCATTTCCCCCAACCGACCATGCAGGCTTTGCCTCTCAGATGTTGTTGTGCCTGCCAATTCCCCAAACCGTAGTGACCGTATGAGTAAACCACTTACCTACCTGATTACCGATGACCACCAGATTTTTCGTCAGGGTTTGCGCATGGCCCTAAGTGATGATCCGCTACTGGAATGCATCGGCGAGGCCGGCAATGGAAATGAGTTGATGGAACTGCTCAAACAAGAGCAGCCGGATGTCATTCTGCTCGATCTCAAAATGCCACAGATGGATGGCATGGAAGCAACCCGCCTCGTGCGCGAGCAATACCCGGATGTACGCATCCTTATCCTTACCATGCACGAAGACGACCAACTGGCACTTCATCTTCTGGAAGCAGGCGCCAATGGCTATTTGGTCAAGAATACAGATGCCGATGAAATCAAACTGGCTTTGCATTCCTGCCGCGAAACAGGCTACTATTTCTCTGATTACGTCAGCAGTCTGATGTTACGCTCCATCATCAAAAAGAACAATCCTACTACCAGTTTCAAGGAAGATGCGCAACTCTCAGACCGCGAGAAGGAAGTGCTACGGCTCATCTGCGAAGGGC
>JAMIQN010000179.1:0-8956 GCA_035914595.1 Chitinophagaceae bacterium
CCGGGCAGGAAAAAGCCGGCAAACAAGCCGGTTTCTGCAAAAATGATCAGGGCTACGAGATAGAGGCCGCCATACATCATTACTGTGTTGGCAAGCCACTCTGCATTCATCAGGTGCTTCAGGAGCTCGAGTGCATCATGCATAAGGCCGTGAAGGTAGCACAGCTTGCCGCGCAGGCCTTTAGTAGAAAAGCCTAAAATATCCGCCGTGGAAAGGAGCGTAGCCGGCGGCAAGCTTGAGGCCCGGCTTAGTATTCATGCAGATTTTGTGCTAATCAGACTACGACCGTAATGTCGTTGCTGGGCGCTTGCAAAACTGCAAAGCCACAAAAAGGCGAAGGGTTGGATGAGGCTATTTCAACTCGCCTTCCCACTTGCTCACAACCATCGTGGCGACGCTGTTGCCCACAACGTTGGTGGCGCTTCGGCCCATATCTAAAATGGGATCTATGCCCAACAGGAGGGCCAGACCTGCTTCCGGAATATTGAAAGTGGCCAGCGTGCCGGCAATCACTACAAGCGATGCACGCGGGACGCCGGCAATGCCTTTGCTGGTCAGCATGAGCACGAGCAGCATGCTGAGTTGTGTGGCCAAATCCAGATGAATACCGTAAGACTGCGCAATGAAGAGCGACGCAAACGTCATGTACATCATCGAGCCATCCAGATTGAAAGAATAGCCTAATGGCAGTACAAAGGAAACGATACGCGAGGGGCAGCCGGCGCGCTCCAGCTCCATCATCGTTTTAGGAAAAGCAGCCTCGCTACTTGATGTTGAAAAGGCCAGTAGCAAAGGCTCTTTGAGGCGGATGACCAGTTTGCCAACTCGTTTTTTCGCGACGATATAGCCTGCAAGAATGAGAACCATCCAGAGCAGAAACAGGCCGAGATAGAACTCACCAATGAATAGAGAGTAGGCCTTCAGCACGCCCAGTCCCTGTTTGGCAACAACGGCAGCCATCGCGCCAAAAACGGCTATGGGCGCCGTGTTCATAACATAGCCGGTCACCTTCAGGATAACGTGTGCAATGGCGTCAAGCGCACGAATTACCGGCTCTGCTTTTTCACCAAGCGATGCCGCTGCAATGCCGAAAAACAGCGAGAACACGACCACCTGTAGAATCTCATTTCTGGAAAGCGCTTCGAAGACGCTGGTGGGTACCAGGTGCGTGATGAATTCTTTCAGGCCCAGCGAGGCTTTGGGTACTGCCGCAGTATCAGTAGGAAGTGCCAGGTGCATGTGCGCACCCGGCTGAAAAAGATTAACGAGCAACATGCCCAGCAAGAGGCTCATCATGGATGCGGAGACAAACCAAAGCAGTGTCTTTCCGCCAATGCGTCCGACGGATTTCAAATCGCCAACCCGCGCCACGCCCACGATAAGCGTAGTCAGCACCAGCGGCCCCACGATCATTTTGATCAGTCGAAGAAAAATATCGGGGAGGATACTGAGTGGAAGCAGGGCATCGTCCACTTCCTGAGCGCTCCGTCCTTCGAAATGAAGGTTGAGCACATAGCCCAAGGCCAGACCTGCGACGAGGGCTATTACGATGTAAAGAATGAGGCGATTTCGCCGGGAGGGCGGGGCAGAATGGTCGTGCTGCATGCGCCGCAAGATTAGGGCAAAAAGTAACGGCCGGAGAGCGTCTCAACGTCGCTGAAAAGCCTCAAAGACTTTCGAGCTGAAGCTTGTGCTGGATGTCCTGCACCTGCTGTTTGTAGCTCGCATCGGTGTCCATCAGGTTCTCGACCGTCTGGCAGGAGTGGATGACCGTAGTATGGTCGAATCCGCCAAAGTGCTGACCGATATTTTTCAGTGAAGACTTGGTGAATTTCTTGGCGAGATACATCGTGATCTGGCGTGCCTGAACAACTTCTCGTCGGCGTGTTTTAGCCAGCAGTCTGTCGTAGGGCATGGAGAAGTATTCCGCCACCAGCCGCTGGATGTTTTCAATCGTCACCTCACGTGCTGCTGTCTTCACGAAATTCTTCATCACGCGTTTGGCCAGTTCCAGATCAATTTCCTTTTTGGCCAGAGTGCTTTGCGCCAGGATGGCGATCAGGGCGCCTTCCAGTTCGCGCACATTGGTCTGCACATTGTAGGCGATATATTCCACTACTTCATCCGGCATTTCCAGGCCTTCGTGCTTCATCTTCAGGCGAAGGATGGCCTGACGTGTATCAAACTCGGGCGTCTGAATATCTGCATTCAAACCCCAGCGAAAGCGCGAGAGCAGGCGCTCCTGCATCCCCTGAAGGTCCTTAGGGGCCGTGTCAGAAGTGAGGATGATTTGCTTACCGCTTTGGTGCAGGTGGTTGAAGATGGCGAAGAAGACATCTTGTGTTTTTGCCGCAGGCACCATGAATTGGATATCGTCCACAATCAGCACGTCTATGAGCTGGTAGAAGTGGATGAAATCATTGATTTCGTTGTTGCGCGAATGATCAATGAACTGGTTGATGAACTTCTCGGTGCTGACGTAAAGCACACTCTTGTTGCTGTGCTGACGGCGTACTTCATTGCCGATAGCCTGGGCGAGGTGGGTCTTCCCACAACCCACGCTGCCGAAAATGACCAGGGGATTGAAAGCCGTCGTACCAGGCTTTTGGGCAACATGCAGGCCGGCACTGCGTGCCACACGATTGCTTTCACCTTCCACGAAATTGTCGAAGGTGTAAGAGGGGTTCAATTGTGAGTCAATAGAGACGCGCTTGAGGCCCGGAATGGAGTAAGGATTTTTGATCTGGAAGGGGTCCTTCACGTGCATGGGCAGGTCCACCAGATTGCTCTCAACTGAAGGCTTGGATTGGGTGCTTGCGGGCATCTTGACGCTGGCCGGATTTTGATGCTGCCGCCCCTCCATCATGATGCGATATTCGAGTCGGCCGTCCTTGCCGAGAACTCGCTTGATCGTCTTGCCAAGGAGCTCCACATAGTGCTCTTCAAGCCATTCGTAGAAGAACTGAGAAGGTACCTGAAGCGTGAGCACATTGCCTACCAACGACACGGCTTTGATAGGCTCAAACCATGTCTGAAAACTGCGCCAAGCTACATTGTCCCGGATGATGTCTAAGCAACGTTCCCAAGCGGCGTCCCAGTCCTGTCTTGGTTTTGCGGGTACACTGAAGCTTTCTGTCATTGAGCGTATATATTATGCGGCAACAACCTGATAGATAACAGTTTTTGGCAAATAAGAAACATCGGCAAGGCTGATCTTTTTTCAAAGGGCCGCGCCAAATCTGCGTACCAACTGCCGGTCTTTACGGGGTGTGCCTGGTCTTAAGAATCACGTTCCGTCCGCCTGTTTTTTGAGTCTCCAAGAGAACAAAAATTTTCCGGTGGAGGGAGAGCGAAGTTGCCCCCATGCTGGTGAAAAAAAAAATGATCAGCCTATTGTTTGTTTCCCTACAACCACAGAATGGGCGCTAAAAAAACTGGCATTTTTTTTATGGTCAAACTGATAGTCTATCCTTCCTAATCTGAGACCCGCCCAACCCACCTGGTTGATGATTACTTCATCTCCGATTTTGTTTTTCATGATGGTGGGGCGCTCCAAAAAAGTGTGTGTGTGGCCTCCAATAATCAGGTCAATTCCTGAAGTCTCTTTCGCCAAAACTTTGTCGCTCACTTTGCGTGAACTGTAGTCGTAGCCGAGGTGCGAGAGGCAAATGACGAGGTCGCAATGCTCGCGATGACGCAGCTTGTCGGCAAGGTTTTGAGCGATGCGCGTAGGCTCCAGATATTGTGTGTTGCCATAGGCTTCATCCGGCACTAATCCGCGCAGTTGAATGCCCAATCCGAAGATGCCCACTTTGATGTCGCCCTTCCGAATTGTAGTGTATGGAATCGTCTTTCCATCGAGTGGAGTACGCGTGAAATCATAGTTTGCAATAACAATTGGAAAACTGGCATGAGGCAGTTGCCGGGCAAAGCCTTCGACGCCTGCATCAAAGTCATGGTTGCCCAGTGTAGCCGCATCATACGCCATCGCGCTCATCGCCTTGATTTCAGGCTCGCCTTTGTAGAGATTGAAGTAGGGAGTGCCCTGAAAAATATCGCCGGCATCCAGTAGCAGCACTTGTTGTTCTTCGTTTCGTATCGCGTCAATGAGAGCCGCACGTTGCGCCACCCCGCCCTGGCCTGCATACTTCCCGCTATCTGCATCGAATGGTTCCAGATGGCTGTGCACATCGTTGGTGTGGAGCACCGTCAGGCGCGACACTTTGCGCGTCCCTGCGAGGGCTTCAAAGGGGAAAGCTCCGGCCATCATCAGGCCGCTGCCAATGGCTGTTTTCTTCAGGAAATTTCTTCTACTCAGCATAGCGAATTCGATTTTCGAGTAGTGGATGTAATGGCTTGCCCTGGTGCTCCAGTGCGGCAGCATATTCAATCAGCGCATCGCGGACAAACACAGTGGTGTGTCGCTTGGATGCTTCACGAAGGAAGTCGCAATTGTCTCCACCATTGGCGATATAGTCGTTGATAGCGATTTTGTACATCAGGCTTTCGTTGATCGGTCGTCCGTCAATGCGGATATCCGTTGCTTTCTTGTCCTGAATGACGAAGCTGAGGCCACTCACCGGCCAGCCCCGATAGCGCGCCATGAGGTTGCAGAATTCCTGAATCGTTCTGCCGGGCAGCTCCACGATCGTGAGCATATTATCGAAGGGCATCAGCTCATACATTTTGCCCCGAGTGATGGGGCCTGGAGCGATATAATTCACGCGAATGCCTCCGTAGTTGGCCACCGCCGCCACGACTTTGTGATCAATTTTTTGTGCTGCTTCCAGCATCGCATCTGCCATGAAGTTGCCGATCGTGCATTCGGGTTGCGCCTTCGTCAGCGGGATGTCGGTGTGGGCAATGATTACTTCCATCTGCGTGTCCACTCCACGCTTGTAGGGCTCCAACATGCGCACCAGATTACTGTCCGGGGCGGTGGCTTTGCTAACCTGATACCATTGCTCTGTGTGGTAAGTGACTTGCAAAGGAGGCTTGGCACAACCGACTGCGAGGACCAGCAAAGCCGCAATGGGCAAGGGTTTCAGAAGCGGAACCCATTTCTTCGATAAAGAGCGTAACAAAGCAAAGAAGACTGACATGAGGTAGAAAATCTTGACGCAGCTTGTGCTGCCATCAAAAAAAGAATGCCGACTCACCTAAAGTTAGCTGTGTGTTTCAGAAGCACATTTTTGAACCTTTCAGGAAACAGCCTCTCCCGCGAATTGTTGCTCGGGCGTAACGGTGCCTCCGTAAATTTCCCGTTCAGAAAATTCCACCCACTCCGGCTGACATGAGTTCCTTAAAGACCGTCGTTGAAACTTACATGGAAGGCTTTTGTGCTTCCGACCATGAGAAGATTTTATCCTGCCTGACGGATGATGTTGTGTGGGAAATGCCGGGCTTCTTTCGGCATGTAGGCAAGGCCGCCTTTGATAAAGAAATCGAGCACCCGCAGGCCGATGGCAATCCGCTCATACACACGACGCGTATGGTGGAAGAGGGTAATGTAGTGATTGCTGAAGGCAGGGTCACAGCAGCGCTCAAAGACGGCTCAACTATCAATGCGGTGTTCTGCGACGTCTTTCAGTTTGCAGGGGAAAAAATTTGCCAACTGACCTCCTATGTAATGTTCTTACAGGGTAAAATTTAGGCTTACGATTTCTCGTCATGCTGCCGGATGGCATGGGCGAAATCCGGAATGGCTCCGCTGAGGAAGTAGGGAATCAGCGTATTGAAAATGAGCTTCGTATTCCCGATATGAAAGAAATGGTCGTAGCCGGGAATGGTTCTGAAATGAAAATCCTGAAAATAGTTTCCGATGGCACGACAAAGCTCTGGCGGTGTAAACGTGTCCAACTCTCCCGTGAAAATGAACGGAGACAATGCAATCTTTTCTTTTAGTGTGAAATTTCGGTCGTACAGAATGACCCGTTTTGTGTTTTCGCAGAACTGAAGAATTTGTGTGTTGGTCATCGCTTTGATGCCACCTTTAATGACGCGCTCCACGAGGTCTGCATTACCCGGACGGATGGTAGGGTTTGAAATGCCCTTATAAAATAAGGCCCCGAATTGATCCAAATCGTTGTTCTCAAGTGCACGAAGGGTGGCCTGCATAAGCTGCATCTGCGCTTCGGGGATATGCGTCATAGAAGACGAAATCGCAAGGTATTTTACCTTGTATGGATACCTTTTCGAGAATTCAAAGGCCGTAATGGTGGAATAGCTGGTAGAAAAAATATTGACAAGCTGAATGTTCAAATCTTCCAGAACCTGATGAACGCAATCCGCCAGAAAGTCGAAGCCATAGTTGGCAGGAAGAATACCGGCCTCACCGACCCCGGGAAAGTCTATGACTAACACATTGCTATACTTGGAAAACTCGCGGACATAATTCTTCCACGACGCACGGTCCTGCAGGACACCACCCAGAAGCAGGGTATCCGGTGCAGCCTCATTCCCTGTCGTAAAGTAGTCATAATGATAGGTTTGCCCTTGGTAAGTAACCGTTGAAGAGGATTTATTACCTGTCATAAGAATCTCCGTGCTTTAGCTCAAATCCGGTTGTGCAACAAAGCAAAAATATCACGAATGCCTCTTTCTGAAAAGCTGGTATCCCGTTATCTGATAAGGAGTTTCGATGAAAAATTAGAAATTCCCGGATGCTTGACAGAGCTAACCGTGTAATCGAATGATAATGAAGTTGATATCATTGAGCGCAGGGGTCGGATTTCAAATAGCGCTATTAGCTTTATTATTTCCCTGACATCGTCGCATATTTAGCGGAAGGCAGCCCCGATCCTTTACATCCCTGTACTTTCGCAGCGGAAAGGCCGGTATGATCAAACAACTTATCAGGCATGTAGTCACGTTCAATGATTGGCGCAAACGCCATATCTCTCAGACGAATTTCCTGATTATTGCCGCCGCAGTTACGGGTTTGCTCGGTGGTCTTGCATCATCTCTTCTGAAGGCACTGACCCATATCCTGGCGAGCTTTCTGCAGAACGATTTTCATTGGCAGTACAAGTATTTTCTTTACCTGTTTTTTCCGCTGATTGGCATTTTCCTGACAATCCTTTATGTCCGTGCTTTTATCCGGCGCAGGAAGTTTCAGCATGGGATTCCGGCCATCCTTTTCAATATCTCGCGCAATTCGAGCAAGATTGACTTTCATAACATTTATAGTCAGGTTATCTCCAGTGCGCTGACCGTAGGCCTGGGTGGATCGGCGGGTTTGGAAGCTCCGGCTGCGGCCAGTGGCTCTGCCATCGGCTCCAATGTAGGGCGCCTCTTTGGCCTGTCGTACCGCGAAACGACCCTACTGCTGGCTTGTGGTGCGGCCGCCGGCATTTCCGGGGCTTTCGTCAGTCCGGTGGCGGGTATGGTATTCGCAATAGAAGTCATTCTGCCTGAGTTTACTATCCCGGCGGTAGTGCCCCTGCTGATTTCCTCGGCTATGGCAGCCGTGGTTTCCAGGCTGGTACGCAGCGAGCCGCTCTTCGCACATGTGGCGCACGGATGGGTGATAGAAGCCTTTTGGTTCTATATTACATTTGGTATCATCGTCGGGCTGTTTTCGGTATTCTATAGCCGGTTGAACAGTTATTTTTTCAAGCTTTTTGAAAGGATTAAAAACAAGTATAACCGGGCGTGGGTTGGTGGTATTACCCTTGGGGTGATGATCGCCCTCCTGCCTGCCCTGTACGGCGAGGGGTATATCACAATTCAAAAGCTTTTGGACGGGGACTATACCTCCCTTTTGGCGAATAGCCTTTTCCATGAATACCAGCATGTTGCCTGGGCGTTGGTCTTGTTCGGCGCCTTATCTATGGTGGGGAAAGCCTTTGCCAGCGTTATTACCATGGCCAGCGGTGGCAATGGCGGAATGTTTGGCCCCAGTGTGGTAGTGGGCGGCCTGCTCGGTTTTGTGTTCGCCTTTGGCATCAATCAGACGGGGCTGGTGCAATTGAATGTTACCAATTTTATGATAGCCGGTATGGCTGCCTCTGTGAGTGGGGTGATGCATGCGCCTCTTACCGGCATTTTTCTGGCTGCAGAAATTACCGGAGGCTACGTGTTGATGGTGCCCCTGATGATAGTAGCAGCACTTTCATATTTTATTAATAAAGGAATACTCAAATATTCTATTTACACCAAGGTGCTGGCGGAACAAGGAGCCCTGATGGCTCAGCCCGGTACCGACAAAAGTGTCTTGCAAAACCTTCACCTACGGCATTTGCTGGAAACGGATTTCGTAGTGCTGCGCCCGGATGATACGGCAAGGAGCCGAATGGAAGATATTGTGCATACCCGTCGCAATGTATTCCCTGTTGTGGACGCCAGCGGCACCCTTAATGGGCTGATATTCAGCGACCATCTACTCGAATTGCTGGTAAGCGAGCCTGCCGGCAACCCCCTCGTGCAGGCTAAAGACCTGGCCCAACCTGCCCAGAAGGTGGTGAATATCAACACATCTATGGCAGAAGTGCTTCAGATAATGGATAGTCTGGATCTGCGCATCCTGCCCGTGCTGGATGAGGAGGGTAAGTACGCCGGGTTTGTGTCTAAGAACAACATTTTCAGCAGCTACCGCCGTATGTTGCTCCGGCAGGGCGGGGATGGGCGCCCGGTGAGTGGGGGGCTGTAGCGGTGGTTTGGGTTTGGGGTGCTTGGTGTTTGTCGGCCCCCAACCATTGTAAGGAACCACAAAACCAAGTAACATTCTCTACTTTAGAACTGTCCTAAAAATGGGGCATAGACACAACGCCACAACCGATAGTACGGAACATAAAAATCATGGAAGTACACCACCACGCACACCACGAAGGGAAGAAAACCTGGAGGTCTTATTTCTGGGAGTTCCTGATGCTCTTTCTCGCTGTTTTCTGTAGCTTTTTAGCCGAATACAAGCTGGAGCATATGATTGAAAAAGAAAGAGGTAAGCAATATATTC
>JAMIQN010000180.1:0-2509 GCA_035914595.1 Chitinophagaceae bacterium
AAACAGGTGCTGGGCTGGTAAGACGGGGCTATTTCGATTTTGCAGTTCGCTCCAGAATGAAACGTACGGCCAGCACGCCGGCAACGCCCAATAGCATCATCATGAATGCCATTAAAGGGCGTTCCAAAACCCAGGCGGTTACAGCCTCCTGCGTCATTGCCCCTTTGTACATGATGGCGAAATAGGTGCCTCCCAAAAGGAAGTAGGCTATGAAAAAGCCGACGATGCTCAGGAAGCCCCACAGCATCGGGCTGCGCTGCTGCCGGCGTGCGAGCAGTGCATTGGGCAGCGCTAACAACGCCAACACAAGTATCAGTACCAGCATCGCGTCTTATAGCCCCTTCATGAATTCGGTGACGCTCTCCATCACGTGAGCAATCTGGGTTTCGTTGAGGCCATGATGGCAGGCCAGCAGCATTCCGCCGCGCATCACCTTGTCTGCTTCGGGATAGCCTTCTGCCGCAGCCTTGTGTGGTACATTCTTGAAGCCCGGCTGACGAAGAATGTTACCGGTGAAAACCGTCCGCGTCTGGATGTTTCTCTTTTCAAGAAATATCTGCAGGTCCCGGCGAATGAAGGGTGCTGATTCCCGAATGGTGACGGCGAAAGCCAGCCAGCCGGTGCGGCTATCGGGAAGTTGGTTGGGCAGGATAAAATGTTCTTCCCACTGGCTGAAGAAGGCCCGCATCCGCTTAAAATTTTCGGTGCGCGTGTCAATGTTCCAGTCCAGATTGTCGAGCTGAACGAGGCCGAATGCCGCGCCCAGTTCTGCCGGTTCGATGTTGAAGCCGGGCTCTTCAAAAACGAATTTGGCATCGTAGGGAATGCCGTCCACTTCTACGTTGAAGCGGTTTTCGATCGCTTCGCTTTCTACAAAAAGGGAAGAGCTGCGGCCCCAACTGCGCAACAGTCGGCCACGGTCGTAAAAGGCTTCTCCATTCACGCAGATCATGCCTCCATTGCCCGCGCAGTTGATGATGTGCGAACCATAAAAAGAGGTCGTGCTCATGTCGGTAAACCGGCCGGAGGAAGCGCCGCCAATCTGCGCACCGAGCGTGTCGGCACTGTCTTCAAGCACGAAGAGGTGATACTTGTCGGCAATCTCGCGGAGCCGTGCCCAGTCGGGCAGGTTGCCAATGAGGTTGGGAATGACGAGGGCTTTCGTACGGGGCGTGATCATGGCCTCCACCTTGCGCCAGTCGGTGTTGTAGGTGCCTTCTTCCACATCCACATAAGCAGGAATAAATCCTTTCTTGACGAAGGGCGCCACGGTGGTGGAAAAGGTGAGTGCCGGCGTGATGAACTCATCACCGGGTTGCAGGTCCATCAACTCGGCTGCGAGGTACAATGCCGAAGAGCCGGAATTGACCATCACACCATATTGCTTGGCATAAAGAGAAGCAACCCGTGCTTCCATGTCGCGCACATGCCGGCCCATCTGGGTGGAGCTGCGCAATACACGGTTTACTGCTTCGATTTCGGCTTCGCCATAAACGGCCTTGCCATAAGGAACGTGAGGATATCCGGCCTGTACCATGCCGCGAAGGTATCGGGTTTGCCCATCGGCTTCGGGCGATTTTGCAAGGGACAGGAAGAGGGAAAAGGATTTGGGATTTTGTTTGAAAATGGGAGCGGTCTGCGAGGGTTTGCGGGGGTCTGCGGGAACCTTTTTAAGCTTCCAAAACGTCCGCATACTCAGGGCCGCGCTCCAACACTTTTTTAGCGTAAGGGCACAGTGGCAGAATCTTGATCTGATGTGCGCGGGCATAAGCAACAGCCGCTTCTACCAGCTTCTTTCCAATCCCCTGTCCTCCCAGCGATGCATCCACCTCTGTGTGCTCAATGACCATCACTTGATTTTCCCACCGGTAGATAATCTTGGCGAGTTCCTTGCCATCTATTTCAATAAAAAAGCGTCCTGATCCGGCTGTATTTGCCTGCTGAATTTCCATGTCTGTGAATCGTTCTTTGACGCAAGGTAGCGGCTCCGTTTCCCTGCTACGCTTATGAATGAATTGAAGCAGTCCATACCAACGATTGTGAGAACTACGAAGGCGAGCGGTATAGTTTTTTAGAGGAAGAAGCACATTGCCAATGCAGGGCTCAAAGACCCGCCGGCAGTGACTGATACTTTTACCTTCACGAAAAACACTTCTGTCCATGAAGAGGATATTCTGGATCATTTTGGTTGTAGTGGTTGTGGCTGTCGGAGCCGGCACCTTAGGTGTCACCTACTGGATGAAACCCGGCGATAATATCGAACGCGCCGATGCTTTACCCATCAAGGCGGACGACCTGGTAGCTGCTTATGGCAGAAATGAAAAGATGGCCGACCAGACCTATCTCGGCAAACCACTCGCAGTGTTCGGGACGGTAGAGAAGGTTGCCCAGAATCAGGACGGCCAGACGACGGTGCTCCTCTCCAGCTCAGACCCGATGACAGGCGTATTCTGCACGCTTCGGGATAAAGGTGCCACAGCCCCACAAGGCACTACAATCACGGTGCGAG
>JAMIQN010000181.1:0-17161 GCA_035914595.1 Chitinophagaceae bacterium
TCTCCGCATTGTACCAGTCGAGTGCGCTGTTTCGGTTCTTGCCGGTTTGCACGGCGATGCTGGTATTCCAACGCAGGGTGTTGTTCGGTGCATAACGATAGCTAAGGATGCTGATCGGCTGGAAATTCCGGGCCACTCTCGAGTTGCGAACCTCTCCATTCTGATAGCCCCAATTTGGGTTGTAAAAATTGCTTCCTGCCAGGTCGTAGGTTTCCTGCGTCACCGGGCTGCTCTTGCCCCGACGCGTAGGCGCACCGAAGGTCATAAAGCTGAGCTCGTGCTTGCCTTCTGCAAATCGTTTGGTGATGGCGCCATAATAAGAGTAGGCATCGTAAAAAGTGCCAGGGATATAACCTTCCTGCCCCCAGCGCTTCGACACGGAAAGGGAATAAGCCCATCCGTTTTTGTTCAGCCCGCTGCTGTGTGTCAGGATAAGCCGGT
Organism: Chitinophagaceae bacterium; assembly: GCA_035914595.1. Lineage (GTDB taxonomy): Bacteria > Bacteroidota > Bacteroidia > Chitinophagales > Chitinophagaceae > UBA1952. The sequence goes on from JAMIQN010000181.1 coordinate 442, forward strand.
TGCGGTAGCTACGGTTGGAAGCACTGTACGTAACACGCGTCTGCTTGCGCTGACTCGCTGCCGAAGCATCAAAAAATACAGAGCCATTCAGCCCGCCAAATGTCTGCTCCGAAGGCTGCAAACCATACACACTGCTACGTCCGCGAAATACATCATTCAAGCCGCCCCACAACGACCAGTAAGGGCTGCCCGTCTCAATATCATTCATCTCAATGCCGTTTATCTGCACTTCCTGGCGATTGCGCTCATAGCCACGGGGTTGAAAGCGATAGCCTCCCAGCACATAGCCAATCGTAGAAACAAAAGGATCGCGGGAGGCACTCAGCAGGCCGCTCACATTCGTGGTGCGCACGCCATCATCCTCCGTAGCAAGGTCATTTTCTTCCAGAGCAATCGTAGGGATTTGTGTGCTCAGAGGGGTGGCCACTGCATCGTTGCGGGCTATCCGAATATCGCCCATGTCGGCAACGGCACCTTCTAAGCTCACCCGAAATGTATCTGACCGCACATCGCGCCCAATGATGATGATGCTGTGCGTTCCCTTGGGCACCTGGCTAAAGACGAATCGCCCTTCTGCATCCGAGGTAGCCAACAGTTTCAGGCGGGGCATTAAGAGTTGGATGTCCGGCATCGCCTGCCCGGAACTTTCTGAAATAAGGCGGCCTTTCACCTGGCCGGTGCCCGGCGAAGAAGTGCCGGCTTCCTGGGCTTGCGCTACAAGGCAAAGGCCTAATCCCCAAAGCATCAGCAAGGCGGGTAGCAATCTTTTCATAGAGTAAGAAAAAAGAGTGGCCAAAGGTAATCGCTGCTTTTGCCTTTCCTCCTCCGGCAATGCACCAAGTGTGGATACCGCCCTTAGCCCGCAAAAACTGCTACTTATGCCCAAGAGGCGGTCGGCAACATGGCTGCGATTTGGTCTTCCCACACCTTATTCAAAGAATGCCTGACTGCCCGCACGCAGCACCTCCTCCACGGCAGGCCCTTCATTCATCATCAGGTCCAGGATAGAAAGGCCCGGCTGAAAACCGTACTTCATTTCAAACACCTGTTGATAAGAAGTCGTCCAGTTCGGCAGGGGCGCGGGCAGTGCTTCTGATGGAGCGGTTGCAAAAGGAATTTGCAGCCGCAGCTCGCGACATACCCAGTCCAGCGCTTCTTGATTTAAAACTAAAAGCTGTGTCGGGCTGTCGTAAATCAGGCGTTGAAGACCTGGTGCAAAATGCTCGAAGTAAGGCGCGCGTCCATAGCCGGAATACAACGCACCCCAGTGCTGCCGCTGCCAGTCGTGGGTATAATCAATGCACAAATGATCTAGTGGCTGACGTTGTCGCCGACCGCCTATCAAGGGCACACTCAGCGTTTGCAGTCCATTAGCCGTTGCAATCTGATAGCGGTTGTAATGGCCGTCACGCAGCACACCCTGGAACAAGGAGGCACCACCCTGCAAGGCCGCAGCCCACCACGCTACAGACGGGAAAAGTGAAAAAGCTAAAGCTGGCCCCATAGCCGCAATTTGGGGATTTACTTTTGCCGAAAGGAACCTGAATGCGCCGTTGCCTGCCCCTCCTCTTGCTGATTTTTTGCAGTCTTGGCGCCCGCGCCACAGGCATTGAGGCAGCAGCAGGATTCGCCCTCTTCCAACCCTCTCAGGACAGTACCTATCTGGATTTGTATTGGGAAGTTTTTCCTGCCAGCCTGCGGTATAAAAAAGATTCTGCGGGTCGGCTCCAGACGCGTATTCACACTCAAATTCGGGTGACGGCAGACTCGGGTGTCGTTCATGAGGAATCTTTTTACCTACTGACAAAGCCCTTCCTCCCCCAACAGGAGGCCGCACCGCGCATCCTCAATCAGGTACAGATTCCGCTTGGCAAAGGCCGCTTTAAAGTGGAATTATTTCTAGCAGAAGATGGCCGCGCCGGCAGCCGCTTTTATTATCAGGACACCCTTCGCGTAGCGGTCGCAAATCCACAATACAGCACTCTGGAATTGCTGGATACTTTCTTCGAATCATCGCTGCCCAGCCCTTTTCTCCGTCACGGTTTTCAATGCCTGCCGCGCGCCCTGAATTTTTATGATGAAGGCCAGCAGCAGGTTCATTCCTATGCAGAGCTGTACCGCACCAACACCCTACCCGCCGATGTCTTTCCACTGCGTCAGCTATGCTACATCTCCCGTGAGAAACAAGGCCGCGACCTGGGCGTGATGCAGGCCGATACCATTCGCAGCCCTGCAGCCACTCTTGTTTTTCGCAACAGCCTTTCTACGGCGTCGCTGCCCACCGGCAATTACTGGCTCAACCTTTCGTTGCGCACTGCTGCCGGCGTAGAGTTAGCAACGGCTTCCTGCTTTTTTCAGACAATCAATGCGCATCCGATTGCCGGCAAAGGCATCGAAGTACTGGATAGTGCAGAGGCACGCACCGTAACTGAGGCACACCTGCTGGACCTGGGCAAAACCTTCATCGCGAAGTATAATATGGCTCAGTTGCGCGCTATCCTGAAGATGCTGCGCCCTGCGGCCACCGGCTCAGAAGCGGCAGCCATCAACGGCTTCCTGGCCAAGCCGGATGACTTGTACATGCGCTATTTCATCTACAACCATTTTTCGCTGCTCAACCCCAAAGACCCGGACAAAGCCTGGGAAGCCTTTACGAATGAAGTGCGCGAAGTGAATCGCCTCTTTGAATCGGGCGGCACACCTGGCTTCGAGACCGATCGCGGCATCATCTGGCTGCGCTATGGCAAGCCTGATGAAATCGTGCGTGTACCCAACGAATCGGGAGCTTTGCCCTACGAAATATGGCGCTATAACCCCAACAGCAAGATGCATGGCCCTGGCCTGTTTTTGTTTTACTCGCCCGGCTCTATGGCTTCTGATTTCAGGCTGCTTCACAGCACTGTTTTAGGCGAAACGCAAAACCCTGACTGGCGCATATCGCTTTACGGAACCGGCAGCAACGGCAGCCATCTCAATGCAAGGGCAGAAGAATATTTTGGCAAACAATGATGCAGCTCTCCTTTCAGAAATATCACGGCACCGGCAATGACTTTATCCTGCTGGATAACCGCACGGCTGGCATCCGGCTCAGCCAGACTCAGGTGGCTGCTTTATGCCATCGTCGTTTTGGTATTGGTGCAGACGGGCTGATGCTGCTCGAAGCTTCTGCAGATGCAGATTTTCGAATGGTCTATTTCAATTCGGACGGGCGGGAAAGCAGCATGTGCGGCAATGGAGGCCGCTGCATTGTCGCCTTTGCGCAAAGGCTGGGCATCGTCACAGGGCCCGACGTGCATTTTGAGGCAATAGACGGACAGCATCATGCACAAATCGGAGCAGATGGCAGCATTAGTCTGCAGATGAAAAACGTGGATGCCATCACAGAAGAAAACGGCCGCATCCTGCTCGACACCGGCTCTCCGCATTGCATCCTTTGGGTGGATGATGTAGCAGCCGTGGACGTGGTGGCACTGGGTCGGAGCATCCGTCACGAAGCTCGTTATGCCCCCGGCGGCCTCAATGTAAATTTTGTGCAACGCCTGGGTGAAGACCGGATTTCTGTACGCACCTACGAGCGTGGTGTAGAGGACGAAACCCTGAGCTGCGGCACGGGCGTTACGGCAGCAGCCATTGCAGCCGGCGGCGCGGCAACCGGCAGCTTCCGGTATTCAATTCAAACTCCCGGCGGCGCTTTGGAAGTAAGCTTTAAAAAAGAGGAAGCCGGCACCGCAACTGAAGTTGTCTTGCGCGGGCCGGCTCAGTTTGTTTTTGAAGGAACGGTGGCAATGCCGGAGGCAGGCTAACAGCTCAGGTCAATGACGCTGTTGAGCGGAATGCACAAGCCGCCTTTCAGTGTCAGGTGCTTTTCCGTCACCGACCACACCGTCGTCTCAACCGATCGGGGGCCACTCGTGGTTTCGAAGGTGATCGTGGTTTTTCCTTTAAACTCATTTCCCAGTCGGCAGGAATAATGGAGCTGAGACAGCCACTGGGCGCTGCGGTCCACAAAAGCAGGGACGATACTCAGACTTGGGATTTGCTCTTTTGCAATCAGGCTCGTCATAGGAATGTTGCTATTGGTGAAAAGGATTACCAATTTAAGTCAATGCTTTGCCGACCGATGCAGTGCTAACAGCTTATTAAGGCGGCCTTTCGGTAAATAAGCAGGTGATTGCGGCTAAAAGAAAGAGGCTTCTCAGATTGACAGCCACAGCTCTTATCTGAAGTTCAGCGGCACACTCAGGCTTAGGCTCAGGTTGCGCCCCATGCCCCAGATGCCCGTCTTCCCATTCACCGGATTCAGCTCGGCATACCGCAGCCTGCTCAGGTGATCCTGATAGGTGATGTCTGCGAGATTGTGCAACACCACCGTTACCTCGGCTCTCGTCTTTCCTTTCCATTGCCAGTCGAAACCCAGGCCTGCATTCAGCAGGGTGTAGGCCGGCGATGGCGTTTCCGTTCCGTAGGCACTGAATATTTTTTGCTGGGCGAAATAGTGATCTGCCTCCAGCTTCAGGTAGGCATTGGCAATAGTGCTTCCCAGCGATTTTGTTTGCGCCCGAAGGCTGATGAGCCAGCGCGGGGCAGGCATCTGCGGCAGGTATTGCGTAGAGTCATTGCCCTGAAGATTGATGCCTTCCACAAAAGAAAAACTCTGCTCCAGGTGCAGCCAGTCCAGCGGGTGCGGATGCAGGTCCAGATAGGCTTCACCACCCCAAAGCAGGGCATTCGTCTGGCCAAATTGGTAGGCTGCATAGCCGTCAGAATTTTCAAGTGTCGGAATGGAATCGCGGCCATCCTGCGCCAGCAGCTTTTGATAAAAAATGTAATGGCTGATGTAGTTCGCGAAGGCGTCTGCATTCATCGAAACGTGGTCAGAATGCCAACTACCGCCTACGTCTGCCTGGAAACTATGCTCGGGCCGAAGAGCAGTATTGCCATACTCATACCGTAAGGCGCCTTCATGCACCCCATTCGCAGCCAGCTCTGCTATGTTGGGCGTGCGAAAACCTGACGCAAGGCTGAACCGAAGCACCGTGTTTTTATCGGGCGCATACGAGGCCCCCACGCTGCCTGAGGGAGCCAGCCAGGAAACGTCAAATTCTGAGAAGCGCTGGAAACTGCCCGGCGTGGTGCGCTCTGTTTTGTTGCCCAACGAATCCTGAAACAGGGCCACACCGCGCTCCTGCCGATGATCCAGACGCAGGCCTCCGGAAAGCGTCCAGTGGTTCTTCTCCCGCCGGAATAGGACGAAGCCTCCAAGGTCAAACAGATGATAGTCGGGAACGATAAACTCGTCACCCAGATTTTCATTTTGCTGAAACATGCTGCTGAGGCCCGTGGTCAGCTCCCAGTCGTGCGTAAGGTTTTGCTGATAACTGAGGGCGGCTGTGGTGCTGCGCAATCGCAACGAGAGGCCCGGCACATCGGGCTGCAAGGCGTCACCAAATTCCTGACGGTCGTTTTGTTGAAAAGCCAGGTCGAGGTTTACGCGCGCATCGTTGTGAAGGAAGAGTTCATTGCGCCAGGCCAGCCGCTGGTGGCGGATATGCTGCCGCGGAATTTGCATCGCATAATTTCTGCCTTCTGCATCGCTGACGGGCATTTCCACAGCCGTTCCGTTTCGGTCCACTACCTGTAGGAAGCGGCCACTGAGGCTGTCTCTTTCGCCTTCGGCAATGCCGAGATCCTGATTGAAGGAAGAAAATGAAATCCGGCTATTGCCCCAGAATTTGCGTATGCCAATGCTGGCGCCGAAGTCGTTGTTGGCATAGCGACTGTCGAACACAAAACCATCGGTGCTGTTTTGATAATCGTGGGCGCGTTTGCCGGTGTAATAGCCGCTCCAGGTGATGCCATGCAGGTTACCTGCCACCCGGCCATGCAGCGCAGCCTGCCCGTTATTGCTTTGGTAGTTCGCAGCAACCTTACCTGTGATTTTACCATCTGCCGGTGGCGCTTCGCTCAGCACATTGATCACGCCTGCCACCGCATCAGCGCCATACCGCAAAGAGGCCGGGCCTTTCACCACTTCTACGCGCCCCAGATTGTAATCGTCCAGCTCAATGCCGTGCTCATCGCCCCATTGCTGCCCTTCCTGACGAATACCATCTGCCAGCGTCACGACACGATTGTAGCCCAGCCCCCGAATGACAGGTTTGGAGATGGCAGGCCCTGTGGACACCTGTCGCAGGCCGGGTATCCTGCTGATTGCATCAATGATGTTGGTGCCACCGTTTTCGCGCATTTGCGCCAGCGAAAGACTTTGTACCGGTGCCACGCTACGTCGTAGGCCGGAGGCGAGGCTGGTGCCTGTGACGACCACCTCATGCTGTGTTATCGGTGATTCGGTCAGCGTCAGATTCAGCACTGTACTGCCACGCAACACGACATACTGATTCAGGCTGCCATAGCCCAACATGCGGGCCGAAATAAGGAAACGCCCTGAGGGCAGATTGGCGATATGAAAGTGCCCGCCCGTATCGGTTACGTCGCCGGTGTGTAACTCGGGTAGTTCGATGATAGCGCCCATCAGGGGCTGCCCATTCGGGTCGGTGATGCGCCCGCTAAGGGAAGACGGTGGTGCCGCCATCGCATCAACAGTGAGCAGGAATAAGAAGATGAAAAGCGTGGTCAGACGCATGAGTTGCTTTCAGAAAATTTTGTTGAGAGAAAATGCACAAAGCCAAGGGCCATGTAAGAATGCCTGTGGGCAGCATCGGGGGAAGACACTGCGGGCAGGATAGCATTGTTCATTCCGGAGAAGGAACAGGCGGTTGTCTTTTTTGAAAAGACCTTTTCTCAGGCAACAAAAGGAGGTGCGCGCCCGTCCGGCAATGCCAGACACTGCATCGCAATACGCGCCGCCGGAGTCGTAAGGAAATGATGCTCGGGACGGGGTATGAAAGGTGCGAAAATTGTAAGGGCAGGAGCTGCCTCAAACGGCATCAGCTCAAAGCTGAGAAACTGACAATGGTGGTGCTGCGGCTCTGCAACCGGCCCACGATGGTCATGATGATGGACCGTATCCTGGTGGTTGGCAAACCGGTGAATGGCTGCCGCCGGTGTGGTGCCGAAAAGCAGCAGGACAGCCAGCCAGATGGAGCAGATCGTATGGAAGATGCGAGCCAGCACGGATAGAAAGGGCGGCAAAAGTAATGCCGTGAGCCGGGTTAGCCGGTCTATTCAGCAGTCGGTGTCTTGCCGGGGCGCAGGCGCCGGTGGCCGAAGTTGAGGTCGTAGCCAACAAGGCCGATTACCTCGCCATACCAGAAATGATGATAGGCCTTACCACCTTCAATGGTGAGGACATTGAGATAGTTGGCGAAACCACCTTTCACATTTAATTCTAAAAAGAAATTGCGCAGCGGATAATAACGCATCCCCGCTTCGGCGGACAGAATATAGCCAGCAACATGAAAGCGGTTGTTGAGTCGAACATTATTCATCGTAACGTCCGTCCGAGGCACTACCACGCCGGCTCCTCCCTTCAATAAGTAAGACAGCCGCCCGAATCGTCGCCCCTCCAGCAGGTATTGTTGATGGACATAGTTGAGGTGAAAAAAATTGGCACCATCGGTATGTTCAAAATGGAGCTGCGACCGCTGAAAGGAGGTGTCTTTATCCACGGCCTCACCACCCATCTGGCCGGTGACGTGCACCTGCTGTTCGTCCTTCATCACATACTTGGTATGATCAAAGTTTAGCTCGATGGCCCAGGTGTTTTCCGGATTCAGATACACGCCGATTCGATAGGCATATTGTGGGATGGTAACATCTACCGGGCTATTCCAGATGGCATCAAAATCCGGTTTATCCTCCCCCTTTGCATTATGGATGGTGAAATCGTAGAGGCCGCCGTTGGAGAAATGAATATCGCTTCGGGAATACACTTCTCGGTTGTAGCCCCATTGCAGGTACATACCTGAAAAGCGAGGCTTGGGAAGAGAAAAGGCAGCCAGAGGAGACAGCACAAAGGCAAGGAGGGCCGCCAATGATAAGAGGAGATTTCGGCGCATGAAGGAGGAGCTCGCGCGAAGGTACAAGGGGGAAAAAGCAGGGCCATGCAAAAGGCCGGCAACCCGGCCTTCTCTACTTCATTCAAAAAATAAGATCCCTTAATAGCCCTCAGCTCAGCAGCTCCCAGATACCTGCAATGCCCTGGCCGCCCCCCACGCAGGCCGTTACCATACCCCGTTTCTTGCCGAGGCGCTTCAGGTCGTGCAACAACTGAATGCTGAGCTTGGCACCGGAGCAGCCCAATGGGTGACCCAGCGAAATCGCACCGCCATTCACATTCACGATATCGGGATTCATCCCCAACTCGCGCATCACTGCTACCGACTGCGAGGCAAAGGCCTCATTCAGCTCTATCAGCTCCATGTCTTCGAGCTTCATGCCGGCCTGCTTCAAAGCCTTGGGCACCGCCGCGACCGGGCCCATACCCATGATCCGCGGATCCACACCGGCACAGGCATAATTCACCAGACGTGCCCAGGGTTTTAGGCCCAGGCTGTTCATCAGTCGTTCGCTCATCACCACCACAAAGGCGGCCCCATCGGAAGTCTGTGACGAATTACCCGCAGTGACGGTTCCTCCTTTTGCAAACACAGGCGGCAGCTTCGCCAGAATCTCGAGGCTGGTATCCGCGCGCGGCCCTTCGTCCGTATCCACAACATGCTCGCGGGTCTGGCGTTTGCCTTTTTCATCCAGATAAACTTCCGGTACATGAATCGGCAGGATGCCTTCTTTGAAATAGCCTTCTTTGATGGCCCGAATGGCCTTCTGATGCGAGCCATAGGCAAAGGCATCCTGCTCTTCACGGCTCACCTTAAAATCCTGCGCTACCTGCTCGGCTGTGAGGCCCATAGCGAGGTAATAATCAGGGTGGGTATGTGCCACTTCGTAGTTGGGGACTGTGCGCCAGCCTGCTGTGGGCACCAGCGTCATGCTCTCCGTGCCGCCGGCAATCACACACTCTGCCATGCCGCATTGGATTTTGGTCGTGGCCATTCCAATCGTTTCGAGGCCGGACGCGCAATAGCGATTCACCGTTACACCTGCGGCCCATTGGCCTACTGCGCGGTTGGAGATGATGCGCCCCACCTGCAAACCCTGCTCAGCTTCGGGCACGGCATTGCCCACGATGACGTCATCCACCAGGTGCGGATCCAACTGAGGAAGGGCCGCCAGCAGACCTTTGATCACATCTACGGCGAGGTCATCAGAACGATAAAAACGAAAACCGCCGCGCTTGGATTTTGCCACGGCAGTTCGATATCCGGCTATGATATAAGCTGCTTGCATGAAACTGTCTTTTACTACTCATAAATGTAACTGAATTGGAGAGGGGGCCGGAGCCAGCAAAGCGTGAAAGTTTGTGTTGAAATATCAGGCCGGCCAGTCACGTTTTTCCATGAACATTTGCCGATGCATTCCTGCGTACGAAAGCTTTTAGTGCCGGCGCTGCTGCTGGTTTTTTTTCCCTGCCTGACGAAAGCGCTTCCCCTGAAAGGGCTGTGGCGAGAGGCGCCTGCAGGCTTTGAAAAAATGAATGGGAAACCACGGCTGCAGCCGGATGCCTACCGTATTTTTCTGTGTGCTGAAGACAGCCTTCAAAGGCAGTTGCTTCAATCAGGAAATTCCTTTCAGGATGCAACCATCATCACGCTGCCCCGGCCTGATGGAAAGCTCCGGCAATTTCGCATCTGGCAAAGCCCGATGATGGCGCCGGCCTTGGCACAACGCTATCCGGGCCTGCACACTTTCACTGCCGAAGCACTCGATAATCCCCGTGTCAGCGCCAAGATTGATTATACCTCCTTCGGCTTTCATGCCTACGTTTTTGATGGTGCCTCTTCTTACCTGATTGACCCCTGCTATAGCTCACCACAAGGCGCCTATCTCGTCTATTTCAAGAAGGATTTTTCGAGGCCTTCTGATAATCTGATGTTCTGTGCCGCCGAAGGCGAGTCCTCCATTCCGCCCATCCATGCGAAGGAGCAGGAAGCCGCACGTCAAAATGGGAATGTTCGAAAAATCTACCGTCTGGCGTTGGCAGCGGACTATGAATACTGCGTGGCCGTGGCGGGTGCCGGCCCTACAAAAGCGGCGGTGCTCGCAAAAATGGTGACCACCATGAACCGCGTCAACGGCGTGTATGAACGCGAGTTCAGCGTCACGATGCAACTCATCGCCAACGAAGACACCCTCATCTTCAACACCGACCCTACTGCCTATTCAAATAATAACGGCCCTGTGATGCTGGGGCAAAACCAGACAATCGTAGATGCGCGCATCGGCACTGCCAACTATGACATCGGCCATGTGTTTAGCACCGGCGGTGGCGGTATTGCCTCGCAGGGCGTCATTTGCAACACCAACTCCAAAGCCCGTGGTGTAACCGGTCGTGCTTCGCCAATGGGCGATGGTTTCGATATTGATTATGTCGCTCATGAAATGGGCCATCAGTTTGGTGCAGGCCATACGTTCAATGCCAGCACCGGATCCTGCGCCGGCAATGGTGTGCGCAACCTTTCCTTCGAGCCGGGTTCGGGCAGTACCATCATGGCGTATGCAGGCATCTGCGGTGGCGGCAACGATTTTCAGAACCACAGCGATGACTATTTCCACTTCGCTTCCTTAGACCAAATCGGGCAATTCATCACGACCGGTGGCGGCCATACCTGCGCACAATTACAAAGCGCTCCCGACACTACAGTGGTGCAACTTCCCGGCTTCGCTGCTTCGTACTACATCCCTTTGTTCACACCTTTCGAACTGGAATCACCACGCGCATTAAACGCTGACTCAGGCCGTCTGAGCTATTGCTGGGAACAGGCGGATGCAGGCGGTCGTGATTTTGGGAAAAGCCTTGCCGACACTCATCTGGATGGCCCGCTCTTTCGCAGCTTTCTGCCGGACACCTCGCGCACGCGCGTTTTCCCTTCATTGGTTCGGTTATTGGGCGGATTGAGTACGCCCGGCGAAAAACTTCCGGACACTGGCAGGGATTTGCACTTCCGCTTGAGCTGCCGCGAGGTACATGCCGGCTGGGGCAATTTCGACCTCTCCACGGACTACATGACCTTGCACGCAGTTCAGGGCGCGGGGCCTTTCAGGGTCTTGTCCTCAGAGGTGCGGGATACAGTTTCTACAGACCTGCCTTATGTCGTTCGCTGGGATGTGGCCGGCACCGACGCTGCGCCCATCAACTGTGAGGCTGTGGACATTTTCCTTTCTACAGATGGTGGCCGAAGCTTCCCCTATGCACTGCTGAAAGGCACCGCCAATGACGGTGCAGAAGCTGTTTGGCTCCCGCATTTACCGGTTACAGACAGTGCGCGTATCAAAGTGAAAGGCGCCGGAAATGTGTTCTTCAACATCAACGCGAGCAACTTCCGGATTCAGCCTTTTGACACACTGCCCACGCCACCTCCGCCCGCTCCCGTTTCGCAGAAATTCAGCGTATGGCCCAACCCCGTCAACCATACTTTGTACGTGCGGGTAGCCGACAGCCTGGGCAATGTTCCTTTCACTTTGTTCAACCCGATGGGACAGGTGGTGATGCGCAGTGCCGTTGCAGGAAAAGCAGCTTTGGACGTCAGCCAACTGGCGCGAGGGCTTTATTTCCTGCACCTATACGGGCCTAAGCTTGATGCCCGCGTGCCGGTGTTGGTAGAGTAGCCGGCGAGGCTTTCCATGGTGGTTCGCATCTCTGTGTGTGCGGAAAATTTTTTGCTTTCTCCAACTGTCTTTTGATGCATAAAATGAAAAGGCGCACCGACACTTTCACTTTGAAAATGCAGACGTGAACCCACGAATTTCTTAGTCCGCTTTCGGCTGGCCACCTACGCCAAAAAGGCGATAGGCAAGGGATACACCGGCGATGTTTGCATCCTTCGAATAGCCGTAACGCTGTGGTGCCACAACATAATTTCCCTGCGCATCCCGTACCGAATATTCCACAAACCGAAGCGTGCCTTTGGCATGAAACCGAAGCTGCGCAACCATCTGTGCACCCGGCGCATCCCATCGAATATTGCACTGCTTCAACCGGCTCAGCACTGCCTCATCCGGCGCACCCACGACCTGCAATTGCATCGGCATGTGCAGCGAGGTAAAGGGTACCAGTTGCGGATAAATCCGGTACAGTTTCTCCAGCCACGAATCCCGCTCCTTAGGCTGATCCAGCCCATCCGCACATTCTGCCAGCGCCTGATAGCAGCGGGCGAGGTACAGCTTTTCATACACGCGATCCACCTCTTTGTCGGCAGCCAATTCCTGCAACACCGGCATTGCTGTTGCAAAATTTCCATCCTGCACCTGCAGGCGGGCAATCATCAGGCGGAAGTATTTGCGGATGCGCGGGCGCGGGTCATTCTGCGCATCGGCACTGAATTTTTTGATAAAAAAGTTGGCCGAAAAATTCTTGATGAGTTGATACACTTCATCCCAACTAATCGTGCTCTCGGTTGAAAAGAGGCGATAGATCACGAGGTCGCGTTCGGGGCTTTGGGCGAATGAGTTTATGATCAGAAACTGCTGCATGTAGCGCTGTGCGCGGAGTTGCGCCATTCGTGACAAAACGCCCGGCGAATACCACCAGCCTTTGTTTTCGAAACGCTGCATGGCATACTCAGCCTCCAGATTCATCAGCTTGTTGATCTGAATTGAAAAATCGTAGTGGGTTTGGCCGAGCGTGGTGCCGATGTGCAGCTCTTTGAAATTGGCCGCACGTTCTGCATGGCGTTCGCTTTCTGAAATCTGGCCGTCATAGTAAAGACAGCGGGCCAGCGCTATGTTGTACCAGCCAAAGCCCGGTGTAGAACCGTTGGCCTGAATCATGGCTTTCATCAGCAGCTCACCAGCCTTGGGGCGACCCTTGTAGATGTCCAGAATGGAGCTGTAGTAGGCCCACTCCTGGAGTCGCTTGTCGCCGGGATCCTGCGCCTGAGCCAGCTTATACTCTGCTTCTGCTGCTGCAAAATCACCGATGACGCTCTTGAAGGTCGCGTAGTTGTTGTGCGGAAAAAACGGTGTGTTACGAAGCAGATTGAAATACTTCTCAGCCGAATCAATCTTGAGCTGATAGGCCCAGAGCATGCTCTTGTAGTGATATACGCCGAGGTAGTCGTTCTTGTCATACCCCGGATTGTACACACCCACATTAAAGCGGGCATTGCGCCGGATGCGCATCAGTCCTGAATCCAGATAGCGATTGGCAAGTGCCTCATTTTCGGCAATCGAATTTTTGAGGAAGAAATATTTCTCGTGCGTGTAGAAACGATTGCGGTGCGTCACCCACATCAGATAGTCATAAGCATCAAAAAAGTCGCGCTGGAAATTCCATTTCAGGTAGCGATGCATCAGCCCAAAAACCTTGTCCGGCTGCTCTGTGTTCAGGTAGCATTGGTTGAGGTAGTTGACGATAATGGAGTAGTCAATCTGACGTGTATAATTCTGGATGTAGAGCAGAACATTTTTGGTTCGGGTGCGCAATTCCGGCGCGTAGTCATGCTCAATTTGACGCAAGGCATGCTCCAAAGGCGCAATGGCATTCATGTAGCCGGCATAATCCGCAGCATGATTGTACATGTAGGCGCCGCGATACATCCATCCGACATAATAGCTCGAGTCAATGCGGATGAACTCACGCGAGCGCGGCAGGGCATCATCCGAGTTCATGTTGGTGCCGGTGCGCTTAGCGTCCACCTCATAGCGAAGCGCCGGATTTCCCACCCGGCGAGGCTGCGGCATCACAAACGTGGGCTGGGCATTCTGCGCATGGTCGCCGTCCTGTGCCTGCACGGACCGGGCCTCTGCAAGCAGCAGCAGCACGACGAGAATTCTGAAAATGCGCATGATCATTTTAGGGAAAAAACAGCCTACGCCGCAGAAACCTTAATACAACTTGAGCCTTGCCAGCCGTTCGGTCTCTTTCGATGCGATGCTGTTCAGGGCATGTGTGCGGCCTTCTTTGTTCCGATAGATAAGACGATGATCCAGCACGGGGCGAACGAGGTCTTTAAGATCATCTTCAATAACGAAGCTGCGGCCTTTGACAAGGGCGTAAGCACGCAGGCAGCGAAGGAAGGCAATGCCCGCACGCGTGGAGGCCCCTAATGAAATATCGGCATGACTGCGTGTGGCGCGCACCACATTGCTCACCCCGCGAATCAGTTCTTCATGCACATGCACCTGCTCGCATTGGCCTTGCAGCGCCAGCACTTCCGCCATCGTCAGCACCTGTTCTCCACGCTCCAGATTTTGCGCGATGTTGAGGTAGTCCCGATAGATGTCCAGCTCGGTTTCTTCGTCCACATAACCGAAATGAATTTTCATGAAAAATCGGTCGAGCTGGGCAGCCGGTAGCGGATAGGTGCCTTCCATCTCAATCGGGTTTTGCGTGGCAATGGTGAAAAACATCCGCTCCAGCAACATGGTTTCATCGCCGGCAGTGATTTGATGTTCGGCCATTGCTTCGAGTAAGGCGCTCTGCACTTTAGGAGAGGCCCGGTTGATTTCATCCGCAAGCAGCACATTGCAGAAAAGCGGGCCGCGCTTGAAGACAAATTCTTTGGTTCGATCGTCGAAGATGTGCGTGCCGATCAGGTCCATCGGCAACAAGTCCGGCGTGAACTGAATCCGTTTGAAAAGCACATGCTGCTCGCCCTGCCCGCCGGCTACACACTGCGCCAGGGTTCTCGCCAGCACTGTTTTGCCCGTGCCGGGGTTGTCCTCCATCAGGATATGGCCCCCTGCGAGCAGGGCTGTGATGACCATTTCGATTTGGTTGCGCTTTCCCCGAATGACACGCTCCATCGCAGTGATGAGGCGGGGAATGGCCGACGTGGCATCTATCGCCGGCTGGCTGATTGTCTGAGGTTCCATCCGCTTTCTTAAAGCGATGAAGTACGGGAAAAATCGGCGTGCCTTCTGTGTTTGCGCATTGAAAGCTTCACTAAAATTTCCTTTCCTGCACCCGTGCGAAAAGGCTTTGAGCAAGTTTGAAAACTGTGAATAGCGCTACCTACCCGCCTTACCTTTGGCACCATTAAGCGCCGACCGGCGACATTATTAGCCGCACAAATTTTTATGGAGCCTACCACCGTTTTTTGGGCCACGAACCTGCGTCATTTGCGCAAGCGCAAAGGCTGGAGCCAGGATGAGCTTGCAGAAAAGCTGGGCATCACCCGCTCGAAATTGAATGCACATGAGAATGGTAAAACCGTCAACCCGACGGCCGAAGACCTGATTGCATTTTCTGAATTTTTCAAGATGAGCATTGACTCGCTGCTGAAGGTGGACATGACCCGCCTTTCGGAGCTGAAGCTGCGGGAACTGGAAAGCGGCAACGACACCTTTGCCACCGGCAGCAAGATTCGGGTGCTGGCCACCACCGTTGACCGCGACAACCGGGAGAACATCGAGTTTGTCCCGATCAAAGCCAAGGCCGGCTACATGGCAGGCTATGCCGACCCGGAATTCATCTCCTCGCTGCCGCGCTTTTCACTACCTCATTTGCCGGCTTCGCGCAGCTATCGCATGTTCCCGACCACGGGCCGCTCAATGTTGCCGATTCCCGAAGGCTGCTACGTCATTGCTGAATATGTGCAGGACTGGCTGTCGGTGAAGGACGATACGCTCTGCATCCTGATCCTGAAAAGCTCGGGAGCAGATTTCGTTTTTAAGCAGGTTGAAAACCGAATCAAACAAGACCGTAAGCTCATCCTGAAATCGCTCAACAGTGAGGAGTATGCACCTTATGAAGTGCCGGTGAGTGAAGTGGTGGAAATATGGCGCTTCGTGAGCTACCTGAGTGATACGCCGCCCGCCGGAGATATTACGCTGGCGCAGATTGCAGACAGCCTTAAGACGATTCGGGTGGAGATGAGCAAGCTCAACCGCGCTCGTTAATCCAGCGCAGGACTTCAATCTATTTTTTGCAACGCACTGCCTTTATGGGCAGCGATGTGCTCCGTTTTATCACTCTTGATTTCATACTGTGGTGCCTCTATACTGGCATGGCGATGATGGCCTTTGTATTCAAAATCGGAAGTGTGAATGCGGATAATTCTGCCCGTAACGAAACCTGCTTCTGAGTTCCATCTTACATGGTCACCCACCTTGAATTGTGCTTCCATCTGAAACCGGATTGACGAGTAGCATCTGCAATAAAAAGCAAGCCGCCATCGCTGTTTCGAGGTTTACCTCTGGCACTATTCCCTCACAATAATCTCTACGCGCCGGTTGAGATTGCGATGCTCATCCGTGTCGTTTTCCGCAACAGGGTTCGCCTCACCCCAGCCCTGTGATTGGATGGCATCTGCCGCGAAACCGGCGGCCTTTATAGCATTCGTGACCAGCCCGGCCCGCTGCGACGACAAGGATTCATTCAGCATCGGTGTGCCGGTATTGTCGGTGTAGCCGTTCACAAAAATCTGGACGCCCACCAGCCCTTTCCAATGATCCAATGCCGCTGCAATAGCCGCCCGCGATGAGTCCGGCAGCACGACCAGATTCGGCGCGAAATAGACAGAAAGGACGAGGCTGTCGTGGGTAGGCTTCACATAATCGAAAGGCAGCATCGGGATGTTGTGCACCACTGCCCTGCCGGCCAGGGAATCATCCATGCGCAGCGTATCCATGATACTCGTGTAGCCGATGCGGTCTATCAGAAAATGGTAAGCATGGCCCACGGGCAACGCAATGGTATAGG
>JAMIQN010000182.1:0-9629 GCA_035914595.1 Chitinophagaceae bacterium
ATCAGAATGGAATATTCTCAATGCAGAATACGAATCTGCATTTGAAGCCTTGATGATGCTGGAAGAATCACTTTCCTGATGTCTGCCCACCTTCACCTTTGCCCGTCTTTCTTATAGTTTCGATGTTCTTCGAACATCTATTTTCTTCCCTCTGAAATTTCTTCCATTATGCCTTCATTCGATATCGCGTCCAAAGTGGACCTCCAGGTGCTGGACAATGCCATCAATTCTATAAAAAAGGAAGTGGACAATCGCTATGATTTCAAAGGCAGCCACGTCCAGGTGGAGCTCAACAAGAAGGACCTGAGCATTTCGCTGGAGACAGACAGCGATATGCAGATGCGCCAACTGGAAGACATCCTCATCACGAAGAGCATGCGCCAGGGCATTGAAGCCAGTGCTTTTGATTTGAGTGCCGAGCCAGCTGCATCCGGCAAGCATTTACGCAAGCAGGTCAAAGTCAGGAATGGAATTGACCGTGACACAGCCAAGAAAATTGTGAAGCTTATTAAGGACGGCAAACACAAGGTAGAAGCCGCTATCATGGACGACATCATCCGCGTCAGCTCCAAAAAGATTGACGAACTACAGGCTGTGATTCAACTCTGCAAATCGGGCAACCTCGGCCTGCCCCTTCAGTTTATCAACATGAAAAGTTGAGGAATGGAGGGCCTTAGAAAAACTCAATCCACGCATCGCGCAGCAGCGCCTGCTTCTGGTCCTTTTCTGAAATAATTGCATCCTTCAGGTCCAGCTTCCAGTCTATGGCAAGTGCAGGATCGTTGTAGGCAATGCCGCTTTCAGATGCCTTGTCATAATAATTGTCGCACTTATAGATGATCTCAGCGGTGTCGCTCAGCACCGAGTAGCCATGCGCAAAGCCGCGCGGAATCAGTAACTGCAGCTTGTTATCAGAGCTCATCTCAACGCCATACCAGCGCCCAAACGTGGGACTTTCCCGGCGCAGGTCCACGGCCACATCCCAGATGCGCCCTTCCAAAACGCGTATCAGTTTCGTCTGCGGGCTGGGTGCATTTTGATAATGCAATCCGCGGATAACGTTCTTGACAGAGCGTGCCTGATTGTCCTGTACAAACTCGATTTCATGCCCCGTTTCGTCACGAAAATTCCGTGCATTAAACGATTCGAAGAAGTAGCCGCGGTCATCATGAAAAACCTTCGGCTCTATCAGGAAGAGGCCCTCGATGGGCGTGGTGGAAACATTCATGCGGTTACCTCATTCAGGGCCATGACCTCCAGCAATCCCTGCGAAATGAACTGTAGTTCTGCTTCGCTCAACTCCGTATGCATCGGCAATGAAATCACGCAGCGGTTCAGCATGTCGGTGACGGGCAGTTCCATCTGTGCATCTGCAAATTCCTTCAGCATGTTCTGCTTGTGGCTCGGCACCGGATAGTAAATCATCGCCGGAATTTGGCGTGCAGCAAGGGCATTGACCACCTCATCGCGATTCACACCTTTCAACTGCAGGGTGTATTGGTGAAACACGTGGCGGCTGTAGGTTGCACGGTGCGGCGTGATGATTTGCTCGTTGTTGGCAAAAGCTGCATCGTAGTAGTCGGCGGCGGCGCGGCGTGCATCGCAGTAAGCATCCAGATGCCGCAGCTTAATGCGAAGAATTGCCGCCTGTATGCTGTCAAGACGACTGTTGCAACCCACCATTTCATGGTAGTAGCGCTGCTTCTGACCGTGGTTGGCAATCATGCGCAGCCGTTCAGCAAGGGCGTCATCATTCGTGAACATCGCCCCGCCATCACCATAACAGCCGAGGTTTTTGGAGGGGAAAAACGAAGTGCAGCCCACCTGGCCCATCGCGCCCGTCTTCAGCACCCGCCCGTCCGAAAAACGATAGTCACTGCCGATGGCCTGTGCATTGTCTTCAATTACCGGAATGCCATGCTCGGCAGCCAGCTTCAGCAGCGGCTCCATGTCCACACTCAGGCCATACAAATGCACGGGAATAATCGCTTTTGTGCGCGGCGTGATAGCCTTTTTCACCGACTCCATGTTTATCGTAAACGTGTCGGCATCTACATCCACAAACACAGGTTTTAGGCCCAGCAGTGCCACCACTTCCACCGTCGCGATATATGTAAACGAAGGCGTAATTACCTCATCGCCCGGCTTCAGGCCCAGTGCCATCAGTGCAATCTGAAGTGCATCGGTGCCATTGGCGCAGGGAATCACATGGCGGACGCCCAGATAGTTTGCCAGCTCCGTTGCAAAGGCATTCACATCCGGACCATTGATAAAAGCGCTGCTCTCTATCACCCGCAATACCGCTGCATCCACCTCCGTTTTGATCTTCGCATATTGCCGCTTCAGGTCCACCATCTGTAAGCCTTGCATAAAAAATTTCGTTTTGAGGGCCGCAAAAATAGCGTGTTTTCAAGCGGCCTACCTTTACAAGTCATGAGCTTCCGACACGCGCTGGCTGCCCTTTTGCTGTGTGCCTTCTCTCTGCCTGTCTTCGCACAGGACGACCTCTTTGGCGGCACCGCCCCCATCCCCCGAAACGGCTTCATCATTGGCCTCAATGGCAATTTTGATATGCCCGCTGCCGACATGGCCAAGCGCTTTGGCAACTCCTTTCGCCTCGGCCCTTCGCTACTCTACAAGACTTCTTCCAACTGGATGTTTGGTGCAAAAGCCGATTTCATTTTTGGCAACAAAGTCCATGAAGACTCGCTCCTCTACAACATCACCGACGAATACGGAGCCTTCATCAATAGTGACGGAGAGCGCGTCGGTATTGAAATCAATGAGCGCGGCTACCTCATCGGCCTCAATGCGGGCAAGATGATTCCGCTCAAAAAATCACAGCCCGATGCAGGCCTGCTCTTCCTCACCGGTGTAGGCTTTATTCAGCACAAAATCGCCCTCTTCGACAAGGCCCGAACCATTCCTCAGATTGCCGGCTCCTACCGTAAAGGCTACGACCGCCTCACCAATGGCTGGTACCTCGAGCAGTTCATCGGCTATCAGATGTTCGACCGCCACGGCCTCCTCAATTTTCACATCGGCCTCAACGTGATGGCCGGCTTCACACAGGGCCGCCGCGACTACCAGTTCGACCTCATGCGCGCCGACAAATCCTCCCGCCTCGACCTTCTCATTGGCATCCGCGGCGGCTGGTACATCCCCATTTTTAAGACGAAATCAGACGATATCCTCTTCGAATAATTCAGAGAAACGAGCGGCGCTTTTCAGGTTTTGAAAAGGATGATGGGGTCGGCTGTATCACCCTGATGAAACATCCGTTGCGACGCTCCGTTCAACTGGATTTCGCTATGAAGCTTTGCTCGTGCCCTTGCGGATG
This sequence comes from Chitinophagaceae bacterium, assembly GCA_035914595.1. Lineage (GTDB taxonomy): Bacteria > Bacteroidota > Bacteroidia > Chitinophagales > Chitinophagaceae > UBA1952. Next base: position 3,341 of record JAMIQN010000182.1, read on the forward strand.
AAAGCCTTGCCGACAGCAGGTTTCAGCTAATTTCTGAAATGCGGGGAGGGTAAGGCTCAGCGGTGAAAATGCTGTGTGACCAAATCAAAAAAACTAAGGGCGGCATCGCTGCGTTCTTCTGCAATCCACAGTTGTTCGCGCAGCCACTCCAATGCTTCCTGCTCGCTGCCGCAGCCATTGATATGATTCAGGGCATCCTCATAAGCAGCCTTGTCATTGCCAAACAATTCAGACATGATCTGGTACTTGTCATTGATGCCAATCAGGCTGCGGATGTCGGGCGTTTCGGCAGGATGAGCAGCTTGAAAAGGCATGGACATTGGATGTAATTCCACCATCGGCGTTGGCATTGGTGCATGAGTTTCTTCCGGGCCTGGTGCAGCCTGCATCTGTTCTACTTCGGGTATCATTTCCTGAGCGGACACAGGAGCTGTTGGCACCGCCGTAGCGATGATGCGCCCCCGCCATTCCAACAGGTCCGCATAAAGGACTCGTGTGTAATCGAGCATCAGGTCCAGCTCCAGGGCGCCACACTTTTCAGGGTATGCGGCAAGTGCATTGATTTTCTCCAATAAGGTTGGTATGCGCATGAGCAATTTTTTTGAATAAGCCTTTCGGCCAGGAACCCCCATCCTGCATTCCGTGATGCAGGGAAGACTAAGTTAAAGGGGCGCCTGCAGCTACATTTGCGCCCCTACCTCTGTCCTTCGACGCAGGCAGCATTTTTAGAAAATTTTTCGCTTCAAACACGCTGGCCAGTGTTTCTTGAACCCGACCACCCCGGTGCCCGTAGCGGCTGGATTGAAGTCATTTGTGGCTCCATGTTCTCCGGCAAAACCGAAGAAATTATCCGAAGGTTGCGCCGTGCAGAGATTGCCCGTCAACAGGTGGAGATTTTTAAGCCCGCCATTGATACGCGCTACCATGCTGCCGATATCGTTTCGCACAACCTGAGCAACCGGATTCGTAGTACGCCGGTGGATAGTGCCGCTAGCATTCTGCTCCTGTTGGGCGATGCCCGGGTCGTCGGCATTGATGAAGCACAGTTTTTCGATGCAGGCATCGTAGAGGTGGCAGAAACCCTGGCCAACCGTGGTATTCGTGTCATCATCGCCGGGCTGGACATGGATTTTAGCGGAGCGCCCTTCGGTGCCATGCCGGCTCTGCTGGCTCGTGCCGAACATATCACCAAACTGCACGCGATCTGTGCCCGCTGCGGAGGCCTCGCTTCTTATTCCTACCGAAAAACCAAGGTGGAAGGCCAGATTTTACTTGGTCAGAAAGACCTTTATGAAGCTCGCTGCCGCGCCTGCTTTTTTGCTGACTGACTGCCCACATGAATGCGGCTGGCGGGCGATGCCTGTGCAGGCTTATTTTCGCGCCTTCATTGCCCATCCGGACATCTTGGATGAGGCAGCCTATCCTTTCAATTTTTCTCCCATCTCGCCTTATGGCCCAGGACCTGTATCAGCATCCCGACTACTATCAAATTGACGAACTGCTCAGCGATGAACACAAGCTCATCCGCGATAGTGTGCGAGCCTTCGTCAAGAAAGAGATATCTCCCATTATCGAAGATTATGCGCAGCGGGCAGCCTTCCCGAGCCAGATCATTAAAGGCCTGGGCGAACTGGGTTGCTTTGGCCCTTTCATCCCGCAGGAATACGGCGGTGCCGGCCTCGACTATATTTCTTACGGCCTGATGATGCAGGAGCTGGAGCGCGGCGATAGCGGTGTGCGTTCTACTGCATCGGTGCAAGGTTCGCTGGTGATGTATCCCATCTATAAATACGGCAGCGAGGAGCAGCGCCGCAAATACCTGCCTAAGCTGGCTACCGGTGAATGGATGGGCTGCTTTGGCCTGACGGAACCGAATCATGGTTCCAACCCGGCCGGCATGGAGACGCGCTTCACCGACCAAGGCGACCATGTGCTGCTGAACGGCGCCAAGATGTGGATTTCAAATGCCCCCTTTGCACAGGTGGCCGTGGTTTGGGCAAAAGATGAAAACGGCGACATCCGTGGCCTCATCGTCGAGCGCGGCATGGAAGGCTTCAGCACCCCTGAAACGCACGGCAAATGGAGCCTTCGCGCTTCTGCCACCGGCGAACTTGTATTCGATAATGTGAAGGTTCCGAAGGAGAATATTCTTCCCAATATCAAAGGGCTGAAAGGGCCGCTGGGTTGCCTTTCGAGCGCACGTTATGGTATTGCCTGGGGCGCCCTGGGCTGCGCGATGGACTGCTACGATACGGCACTCCGCTATTCTCTGGAGCGCATTCAGTTTGGCAAACCAATCGGTGCATTTCAATTGACGCAAAAGAAGCTGGCAGAGATGGTTACGGAGATCACGAAAGGCCAGTTGCTGGTGTGGCGTCTGGGCACTTTGCGCAATGAAGACCGCGTAACACCTGCACAGATTTCAATGGCTAAACGCAACAGTGTAGAGACGGCGCTGAATGTAGCCCGCGAGGCGCGTCAGATGCTGGGAGGCATGGGCATCACCGGCGAATTTCCCATTATGCGCCACATGATGAACTTGGAAAGCGTGGTAACTTACGAGGGCACCCACGACATACATCTCCTCATCACCGGAATGGATGTTACCGGCATCAATGCCTTTAAATAAGCAGGCCGGAATCAGGGATGGCGGGCGCCGGCATCGGGCGCATCTTACTAAACCATGCAGCGATGAAAACCTTGCTTGACGGGAACCAACTCGCGATTACCCTACAACGGCTGGCGCATCAGCTATCGGAACAACACGGGCAATTTGAGGAAGCTGTGCTGGTGGGCATCCAGCCGCGCGGTGTGCCCTTGGCCGAACGCCTAACTGGCCTCCTAAGAGCGATCACAGGTAATGAGCAGCTTTCATTCGGCAAGCTCGATATCACCTTCCACCGCGACGATATTCATACCTCCGGAGCATTGCACCGTCCCAGCGCGAACGATATGCCTTTTTCTACTGAAGGCCGCACTGTGATTCTGATTGATGATGTGCTGCATACGGGCCGCACCATTCGGGCCGCACTGGATGCCCTGCTTGCCTTTGGGCGCCCGGCTCGCGTAGAGCTGCTCACATTGATAGACCGGAAGTTTTCGCGCGAATTACCCGTGCAGCCGGACTATACCGGAAGAAGCATTGATACCATTATGAGCCAGAAAGTTGTGGTGGACTGGGAGCACGAAGAAGTTCGGCTGATTGACTAAGAGCAGCCTCGACATGCACCGGAATTTCATCGCCAAGAACAGTCTTTGCTGACGAAAGACGAAGGACGAAAGACGAAAGACAAAAGACAACCGACGCAGACTCACAACCCCTTCCCCCGGCTCACCCATGCGTTGCCCCGAATGCTGAATCGGTAGGGCAGGAGGGCATCGGCGCCGGCATAGGCTACGCCCACGCGCGTCCCTACTTCAATCTCCTTTTTTGCGAGGTGGATGCCTTGGTCTTCGAGCCAAATATTTGGTCCTTGCAGGCTTTCGCCTGTGAGTGCCGTGGTGATGCCAAGGGCAGTACTCATAGCACCGGGTCCTGCTGTTAGCCGGAGTTCAGGCCGCTGCATTTTTCTGCGAAGCAACATTTCTTCAATGCCTTCCTGCGGTTCGACGGCACGCACTAAGATGGCGTAGGGCTGGTCGGCGATGTTGGTGACGATATTGAACAGATGATGGATGCCATAGATGAGGTAGATGTAGGCAATGCCGCCCTCCAGATACATTGGGGCGGTGCGCCGGGTGTGGCGCCAATTGTAGGCATGGCAGGCGCGGTCGGTAGGGCCGGCGTAGGCTTCCGTTTCTACGATCATCCCCGAGGTCCGAACGCCATTGATCTGAGTGACAAGCGATTTGCCCAACAATTCACGCGAAATCAGAACGACGTCATTACGGGTGTAAAAGGAAGTAGGTAGTGGTTGGAACATGGCAAAGAGGCACCTTAAGATTGTGCCGAACTTCGGGCATCGCATGAATCAAAGCACCCTTTTTCTGGTACCCGTTCCCATTGCGGAAGGAGCGGCGGCCTTCACTACAACGGCCGAAGTGCTGGAGCTGACCCGACGGCTGCAATACTACGTGGTTGAGGATATGCGCACGGCCCGCCGTTGTCTGCGCGCCTGGCACCGCGATCTGGTACTCGAAAGCATTGAGCTGGTGGAACTAAGCAAGCATGGCCCCAATGATTTTGAAAGACTGCGTGCATGGTTGCGCGCCGGTCATGATGTAGGCCTGATGAGTGAGGCCGGCTGCCCCGCCGTTGCCGACCCCGGCAGTGAGGCCGTGGCGGTGGCGCATGAGCTGGGTGTGCAAGTGCATCCGCTGGTAGGCCCAAGCTCCCTTCTGCTGGCACTGATGGGTTCAGGATTTAATGGGCAAAGCTTTGCTTTCTGGGGTTATCTGCCCATCAAAGAGCCGGCCCGTGGTACGAGAATCCGGGAACTGGAAGGGCTGTCACGGCAGCACCGACAGACGCAGCTATTTATTGAAACGCCCTATCGGAATGAGGCGATGCTGGACGATCTGCTCCGGAACCTGAAGAACACAACCCGGCTTTGTGTCGCACGGAACCTGGGTGGTCTGGACGAGCGAATTATTTCTGCTCCCGTAAGCTGGTGGCGGAGTAATCGGCCGGTCATTGGAAAGACAACTGCCGTGTTTTTGATGTTGGGTTGAGGCTTGTTTTGTATTATGCTTTGTTGATTGAACCATCCCACCAGCATGGTCATTAACATGCTCGCTGAGCATGTAGGTCGCTGAGCATGTAGGTCGCCGGGCATGTTGGTCGCTGAGCATGTCAGTAGCCGGGCTTGTCGGTCGCTGAGCTTGTCGGTCGCTGAGCTTGTCGAAGCGACCTTGCAGTTGTGAACTCACTGCTACTATTACTTCAACTTGGGTCTTTGACCAGTGGCTCCCTTCGACAAGCTCAGGGAGCGAAGGTGTGATTTGCTCTCAAACTTGCTGTAGCTTAGGTCTTTGACAACGATGAAAAATTTAGGCTTCCACAGCAAATGGGTTGTGATTTGCTCTCAAACTTGCTGTAGCTTAGGTCTTTGACAACTCAAAAATGGCTCGAGAAAAATGCCCGTGCGTTGTGATTTGCTTTCAAACTTGCTGTAGCTTAGGTCTTTGACAACTTCGAGAACCACCTCCACGCGCAGGAGCTGTTGTGATTTGCTTTCAAACTTGCTGTAGCTTAGGTCTTTGACAACCCGCGTTGGTCATGAGCGCCACCCACGCCGGTTGTGATTTGCTTTCAAACTTGCTGTAGCTTAGGTCTTTGACAACATCTTGCTACGGACGCCCTCACAAACACTGGTTGTGATTTGCTTTCAATCTTGCTGTAGCTTAGGTCTTTGACAACGATTCCGCAGCCTGACGAAAGCCTTCTGTCGTTGTGATTTGCTTTCAATCTTGCTGTAGCTTAGGTCTTTGACAACGCGCTGCTTCGGACAGCCCATCGGCGGCAGTTGTGATTTGCTTTCAAACTTGCTGTAGCTTAGGTCTTTGACAACTTGTAGGCGAAGCACACCAGTGCATCGAACTGATTTTGATTAACTGAGCTGGTGACGCGGCTGGTCACGCCGCGCTCATAGGTGGTCAGCGTCTGCTGCAGCAGTGCCGTAGCTTCTGCTTCAGTGATAGGTGCATCGCTGAGATTCACGGCATTGCCGTTGGCATATCGCGTGCTGCCATAGCCGATTGTGGGCACGCCGGCTGGGCAGAGGTAGGGCTTCGAGCGGAAGCCTTCAAATTTCTTGATGAGCGCAAGGCCCTTGGATGATGTCTGCATAATCTGATAGATGTATATTTGCGATGTCGGAGGGCGTGCCCTACGGCCCACAGTTGAGCAGCCTCCGGGCTGCTTTTCTGCTTTAAGGGCGTTTGTTGTGATTTGCTCTCAAACTTGCTGTAGCTTAGGTCTTTGACAACGGAGGCAGATGCTACAGAAGAAGATGATGAGTTGTGATTTGCTTTCAAACTTGCTGTAGCTTAGGTCTTTGACAACTCACTCTCAGCATCTTCGCAGGTGCTTTGGGTTGTGATTTGCTTTCAAACTTGCTGTAGCTTAGGTCTTTGACAACACGGTTATCTGACAAAGCCACATAAAAACAGTTGTGATTTGCTTTCAAACTTGCTGTAGCTTAGGTCTTTGACAACGGGACTATAATGCGCCTGCCTATCATGTGGTTGTGATTTGCTTTCAAACTTGCTGTAGCTTAGGTCTTTGACAACAAGGGTGATACGGTTAAACGCTGTCATAATGTTGTGATTTGCTTTCAAACTTGCTGTA
>JAMIQN010000183.1:0-9959 GCA_035914595.1 Chitinophagaceae bacterium
CGAGCATCAGATTGAAGAAGTTATCGTGGCGGTGGACTCCAGCGAACACCACCTCCTCGAGTCCATCCTCACGCGCCTCAGTCACCGCCCGGTAGTCATCAGCTTCCTGCCCGACCTCTACGACATCATCTCCGGCACTGTGAAGACCAGCAATGTGTACGACGTTGGCCTGGTCCACATCTACCCCGATCTGATGCCCGACTGGCAGCGCGTCTGCAAGCGCGTCATTGATGTGGTCGTTTCGCTGTGCGCCATTGTGCTACTGTCGCCGCTTTATTTGTTTGCAGCCCTACGCGTGCGGCTTTCATCGCCCGGGCCGGTGCTCTATCGCCAGGAGCGCATCGGGCAATATGGTAAGCCCTTCCACATTCTGAAGTTTCGCTCCATGTGCCAGGATGCTGAAGCCAACGGGCCTGCGCTTTCCAGCAAAGAAGACCCCCGCATCACACGCTGGGGCCGCGTCATGCGCAAGTGGCGTATTGACGAATTGCCTCAGTTTTTCAACATCCTGCGCGGCGATATGAGCCTCGTTGGCCCACGCCCCGAACGCGCCTATTTTATCAACATCATTTCGCAGACCCGCCCGCACTACCGCTACCTCCACAAGGTGAAGCCCGGTCTTACGAGCTGGGGCATGGTGCAATTTGGCTATGCCGAAAATGTGGACGAGATGATCGAGCGCATGAAATACGACCTACTCTATATCGAAAACTGCTCGCTCGCACTCGACCTGAAAATCCTGCTCTATACCTTCATCGTGCTCTTTCAGGGCCGCGGCAAATAATCTTCTGTCTTGTCCTATCAAATCAAACTCCCGCAATTCGAAGGCCCCTTCGACCTGCTGCTTTTTTTCATCGAGCGTGATGAGCTGGACATCTACAACATCCCCATTCATGGGCTGATCAAAGATTTTCTCGCCTACATCCATCACCTCGAATCGCTGGATATTGAGCTGGCTTCTGAGTTCATCCTCTTCGTGTCCACGTTGATGCGCATCAAAGCCAAAATGCTACTACCGCGCCGCGAGCTGGATGCTGCCGGCAACGAGATAGACCCGCGCCAGGAGCTGGTGGACAAAATCCTCGAGTATAAACGTTTTAAGGAAGCATCCGAAGAGATGGCCCGCCTCGAGGCAGAGCGCCTGCTGATGCAAAAACGAGGCAACCTCCGTCGCGACATGGAGGCCATCAGCGAAGCACACAGCGAAGGCACCGAGGTGCAAACCATCACCGTCTTCAAGCTCGCGCAGAGTTTTGAGAAAGTGCTGAAGCGCCTCAAAGAGCGCACCGACAAGCCGCAGCACGTGGTCGTGAAATACAACTACAGCCTCGATGGCCAGCGCAGCTACCTCGTCGGCCACATGGGCCAGGTCGGGCGGCAGAGCTTCAGCAACCTTTTCCTCAACTGCGAAAACCGTATTCACGCCATTTTTACCTTCCTCGCCATGCTCGAGCTGATTCAGCAGCAATACCTTAAAGTGCTCATCGGCGGGGGGCGCAACAACTTCATCGTCGAGTGGAACAGCGAACGCGAGGAAGAAGCCGAGGCTGGTTCGGTGGCCTGAAATTTGTTACCTTTCAATCGCTTCCCTTCGGAGAAGCACCCAAATGAATCCCGGGGCTGTCGGACAGTTATCCGGGGTTTGTTGTTTTTGGGCGTGCCCCTCCGCTGCGCTGCGGGTCGGGCTCTCGCCACTCGCCCCCGCTACGCTGCGCTGCGCGGTGGCTCAAACAATGGCTCCATCCCTCACGCGGGCGGCAGAGGCATAGCCAAGAGGTTAAATAATCACCCTTCGCCGCAGGCAGTTTGCCCCATTGGCTACATTTGAAAACATCGGTCTTTGCCCACCGAAAAGCCCCTGATTTTCCTGCATGAGAATCCAACGTGCCGCCCCCGCCAACGAGCTTTTGGCGAAGCTGCTGTTCCTCATTTTACCGACGGCCCTGGTTGCCTATTTTCTGCTATTCAACCTCAACGAGTATTTCTCGTTTCTCCAAAACTCAGCCCTGCGCTGGACCCTCGTATTCTCCGCAGGCATGTTGGCCAGCGCCCTTTTTCATGGCTTTCGCTTTAGGGCATTGCTGCCTTTCATCGGCCTGATTGTGTTGTTGCGCCTCGGCTATTCCGGCATTGGTGCGCTGGCCACCGGCGAGTTTGACCAACCCGTGCTGGAAGCGGCTTATCAGGTCTTGTCGCTGCTGTTTGTGGCCGGCTGGGTAGTAGGCTGGGGCTTCGTGCGTTTGCGATACTGGTCCATCGGCATGAGCGCCGTGCTGCTGCTGGCCTGCATCTACGTCATTGCCAAGTTCAACACCGACACGGTGGCGCACCTTACCTGGGCCTTTGCGCCGGCAGCCCTTTATTCGGTCTATATCATTTTCGCGGCTGAGCAGATTTACAGCTATGGCGACAAGAACCAGAAGTTTTGGTGGTTCCTTACGCGGCGGCTGCTGGGCTTTGGCGTGCTTGCGGCCCTTTTGCTGCTCGGCGTCTTCTTCCTGATGCGCACCCAGATACGGGAGGCCGTGGCCAACTATGGTGCCGGTGGTGAGAAGGGGAAGAACTCCATGATGAAGCAGAATAAGGACGGCAGCTTCGACTTGAAAAATTATTCGCAGCTCCGCTCCTCTCTCGGTCGCAGCAACGAGTTTCTGTTCTGTGCCCGGATCGACAATTTTTTCCCGAATACAGACATCCCCAATCCACTGTACCTGACGGCCTTTTACTACACCAAATTCGACACCAGCACCGAGACCTTCGAGCGCGATTCCCTCATTCCCCACAACGACCTTTTTGAACCCGACCCTTCCCGCATTCCGCTTTTCGCTCAGCGCACCGATTCGTCCGTCCTGAAAAATTCAGGCACCCTTCGAGGAGGCAAAACGGTAGAGGTGCAGGTCTATAGCAAGCGCCTCTCCCCAACGACCTATCTGGCACCGCACACGGGCTATTTCGTGCAGCCCATCACGATTGAAAAAAACTACCGCGACTCCTTCAAGTCGGCCTTCCGAGCCAAGAGCTATGTCAGTGAACTGAATAGTGCCTACTTCGTCTATAATGCCCCCGACCCGGAGATCCGGCGCTTTCAGGAACAACGCTTTGAAGTGCTGCGCAAGGCCCCCGGCTATGAGCACGAAGACCCGGCCTTCATGCGCTACTACACCTACATGCCCGGTGATGAGAAGTTCAAGAAGATATCGGTACTGGCGCATCAGATCACGGCACATGCCACCACGCCGGTGGACAAGATTATTGCCCTCCGCGACTGGTTCCTGAGCAAGGATTCCGCCGGTCAGCCGCTGTTTCGCTACACCGACAATCCGGGTATCCCGGACATCCCCAATGCCAGCAAGCTGATGTACTTCCTGTTTGAAAACCGGAAGGGCTACTGTGCCTATTATGCCGGTGCCACGTTATTCATGCTGCGCTCGCTGGGCATCCCCTCGCGCATTGCCGTGGGCTTCCTCACTATTGACCGGAGCGGAGGGAAAAACAAAGGCTGGTATTGGTACTACGAAGACCAGGCCCATGCCTGGGTGCAGGTTTATTTCCCCGGCTATGGCTGGCTCGATTTCGACACGACCGTGGGCAATGATGAAGCGCAGCAATCGCCACAACCGGACGGCACACCGCCTATGGCGCCGCCTCAGGCCTACCTCGCAGCCGATGGTGTGGTGAGCGAGGTGGACACGGCTCGTAAGCGCATTCGCTACAAGGTGCATCGCTTCTCACTTCATGATAAAGAATACAGGCTTGCACCCACAGGTGCCGTGCTGGATGTGCATATCGCAGCCATCCGACAGGACAGCGTGGATATTCCTTTGTCGGCCTTGCACCCCGGCGATTCGATTACGGCGGTGAGCTATGCGGAAGCCATTAAAAACATACAGCCTCGCGCTAATGAAACTGCGCAGGCAGCCCTGAAACGATTGCCCGATCCCGAGCCGATTGATGAAGTGTATCTGCGGCGCCCGCACCCGGAAAAGATGGAGCCGCCACCGCCGGCACGCACAACCGAGTTGCCCACCAACTATCGCAGGATGCTGTACGCAGGCATCGCCGTGGTTGCGGGGCTGCTGCTCTTGTTCTTAGCCTTGCCCTGGCTCATCATGACCTATTACCGTATGAGGGCCGGCGGGGCCAAGAGTGTTTCGGCCAAAGCCTATTGGACCTATCGCGGGGCCTGCTTCTACCTGCATCAGTTGGGTTATCCACGCGGTAAAGCCACACCTATGCAGTATGCCGCCAATTCCATTGACCCGGCTCTGGGCACCCGATTCGCGGCTTTCATGAATGTTTATCTGAAGCTCAAATACGCGAAGCAGGAACCGACTCCACAGGACGCTGCACAAGTGAATGCTTTCACCCAGCCTTTCCTGAAGCAGGTGCGCGCGCGGGTGCCGATGGGCAAACGCATGGGTGCCTTCCTGCGGCCCATGCGCAGCCTTGGATTTTTCATGCAGCCCGATGCAAATGAGCCGATAGCCTAAGAGTAAAGACCGCATCAACATACCGCCTGCATCAGCGGATGCAGGCGGCAGATGTTTACAAGAAAAGAATCAGAAACGAATTACTTCACGAGGTACATCACCTCTTTTGCCAGGCGCACCGTGCGCTCCACATTGGGCAGGGCAGCCGCAACAAGATTGGGGGCGTAGTGCATGTTGGCATCGGCAGAAGTGATCCGGCGGATGGGAGCATCCAGATAGTCGAACACTTCTTTCTGAATCCGGTAGCTGATTTCAGAAGAGACAGAGCCGAAGGGCCATTGCTCTTCTACGATGACTAATCGGCCGGTCTTCTTCACGGATTCGGCAATCGTCTGCCAGTCCAGTGGGCGGATGGTGCGCAGGTCAATGACTTCAGCACTGATATTTTCCTTCGCCAGTTCATCGGCAGCACCGAGGGCCACCTTCATCATCTTGTTGAAGGAAACCATTGTTACGTCAGTGCCGGGACGGGCTACATGGGCCTTGCCGATGGGGATGAGATATTCTTCTTCCGGCACTTCGCCTTCGTCGCCATACATCACCTCACTCTCCATAAACACGACCGGATTTTCATCCCGGATGGCGCTTTTGAGCAGGCCTTTGGCATCGTAAGGATTGGAAACGGAAATGACCTTGATGCCCGGAATATTGGCGTACCAGCTTTCGAAGGCCTGAGAGTGCTGGGCACCCAACTGGCCTGCCGAAGCATTCGGGCCGCGGAACACAATAGGGCAGTGAAAATGGCCACCGCTCATCGAGAGCATTTTGGCAGCATGGTTCAGAATCTGGTCTAAGGCCAGCACGGCGAAATTCCAGGTCATGAATTCCACAATCGGGCGGGTGCCATTGGTAGCGGCGCCCACGGCGATGGCTGCAAAACCAAGCTCGGCAATGGGCGTATCAATGATGCGGCGAGGGCCAAACTCTTCCAGCATACCCTGGCTCACCTTGTAGGCGCCGTTGTATTGGGCTACTTCTTCACCCATCAGGAAAATGCGGTCATCACGACGCATTTCTTCCTGCATTGCTTCCCGCAGTGCCTCGCGAAAATGTATAGTACGCATCGGTTTCTATTAAGTTGTTGAGCTTGCCTTTTCAGCGTGCGCGAAGATAAGACCGCCTATCGCTTCACCCTCCGAAACTCGGCAATGGTATTGAGGTACTTCTCGCGGAAATGCAGTTTCAGAGCGGTGTCGTCGAGCTGTAAAACCTCCATGCGGATGAGTGCTCCGCCGCCTTTCAGTTTCTGCTCGTCCAGCATCAGGGCCTTGTCTTCGAAATACCAGTTGGCAGAGTCCAGGCCATCTAAAGAATGGAGATAGACGATGCCGTCCGGGTGAAAGTCGAACCAGGTTTCGGCAATCGCCTTGCCCTGCGCGCTTTTGAACTCAGCCATCTTCTCGCGCATCTGCTTCTTGAAGGTGTCAATATTGGTGGTGCCGTAGAGCTCAATATTGGCCATCGAATCGGTGCGACTGCCTACCGTGTCCAGAAACATGAGTTGCTGGTCATAAGCCGAATCCATTTCGGGATTGCGCACTGCCGTCTCCTGCCACAGGCCGATGATGCGATGCTTGGGAGAAGGTGTGCAGGCGGCAAGAAGCAGCAGTACCGACAGCGGCAAAATGAAGGCGCGGATTTTCATGTCAGGGCTTTACCAGTTTATTGAAAGCTTCCTTCCAGGTGGGGCTGCTGAAGAGGTCGTCCAGCAGTGGGAAAGAAGCCTGATCGCTGATGCGCGAATAGATTCGTTTCAGTAGGGTGTAGCGGGCCGATTCGGTGCTGAGCATTTGCGCCAGCGCACGGGCCTGCCAGCTTTGATAACAGCCGTCCATCTCGCCCAGGATGTAAGCCAGCCGGGCCTCATCGCCGGTCTGTGCCGCCATCTTGTTGAACACTTTGCCGAAGGCCTCTGAGTCCATCGGTTTGGGGCAATCGCTGTTGAGGATCGCTGGCGTTGTATCGTGGGTAGAGGCCGAGGGGATATAATCCGCCTGAGCTGTTTCCTTGATGCTGCTTTGCTGCTCGTGGCCCAGTTCCATATCAGGGATGAAAGCCGGAGTGGTCGTCGTAGCCTTGTTATGCTTGTGGGCCGGTGCTTCTTTCTTAGCCTTCGGCAAAATGCTTTTATGTTTCGTGGCCTTGGTTTCCTCGCGGGGTAAAGGAGGCATCACGTGTTTGGGCGTGGCGGCTTCAGGCTCTGCTACGGCAATTACCGGCGCCGGATAGGATGGCAGATGATCCTCTTCAATAGAATTGCCTGCCTGCAGGTAAAAGCCCTGTTGCAGGTCGTAGAGGGCATAGGTGCTATCCTTTTTCACGAGCAGAAAGCCGCGGCTGCCGGACTCAGGGATGAGGACATTGAATTTTTCCGGCGGGAAGAGATTTTGTTGAAAAAGAATTTCAATCTGCAAAGGCCCCGGCGCCAGTTGCGAGAGGATACAATAGTTTTTGCCATAGCGGGGCTGCATGGCCCCATCGAGGCGGAGGTAAAAAGGCGTTTGCTTGTCGCCCTGGATGTAGAGGTAAGAGAATCGCTCTTTGGCCGCAGCGGACAACGGAAGCAGGGGAAGCAGGAAGAGAAGGAACCGACGCATCTTCATGGGCTACTCAAGGTCTATCAACACATCGCCTTTGCCTACTGCCGTGCGCTCACTGACGCGGATATTTTTCACCGTTGCCGCAGCGGGTGCTTTCAGCACATTTTCCATCTTCATCGCTTCAAGTACAAGCACGCCTTCCCCTTTTTCAATTTGCTGGCCGGGGGCTACGAGCACGCGCAACACCATGCCCGGCATCGGTGCCTTAATGGGTTCGGCCTTTTTGGCGGCAGCCGCATCGAAACCCATTTCACGAAGCAGCAGGTCTATCGGCTCCTGAATGGCTACCTGATAGGGCTGGCCGTTGATGCGCAGGCGAAGTTGTTTTTCTTTTTTGTCCACCTGCTCAATGATGGCTTCGTAGCTACGCCCGCCGAACAGGACGCTGAGGAGGCCATTGCTGCCTGCACGCACATCGAAGGAGACGGCCCGGCCATTGAGCAACCAGTTGCCATCCTCCTGCTCCAGCTTAAAATTGAATTGGTTGTTGACTGTTGCCTGCAGCATCCGAAGCGTTTTTCGCGGTGGCGAAAGTACGGGCAATTGAGGGAAGGGCTTGGAGGTAAAGACCTACCTGCGGGGGGGATGTGATTGCCTGGGCATATGGCTGATTGGTGTGGGTTAGAATGAAGTCGGCATCACGGATGGCAGCACTTGGGGGTACTTGTAGCGATTCTTAGTTATCTCTTTTCAATAGTAAACGTTACGGCATTGCCGTTAGACGACTGGAGGCAAAGCTGGTAGAGGCCTGGAGCAAGCCCGGCGAGTGAAATCATCTGTTTTGCTGCTGCACAGTATTGTGAAATGAGTTTGCGTCCTAGCATATCGGTAATGAGCGCCCTACTTCCATTTGGTGCTCCTTCGATGTGGAGTAGTTCTTTGGTAGGGTTGGGATAGACAGAGATTTGGCCCTTAATAAGACTTGGGATGCTAACTGTAAATGCAAAATCAGAAGTGCTCCCTTTACAGCCAGAGGTAGAAGTTACCTCGACTCGGTAGATGCCTGATGAATCGGCAGAGTAGCTGCTGCCATTCGCGCCTGGGATAGGAATGCCGTTTCGAAACCACTGATAATTGCGATAGGAGCCAGTAGTGCTGAGTCGGTTTCCATTCGCTACAATAGTAGGTCGGGGTAATGGCATGATGCTAAGGATGGTCGTATCTGAAATGAGTTTAGGTAGTGTAGATACGATGCGAACTCTGCGCGTACCACTAACGCCTATGGGCAGTCTGCAAGGAATAAATCCGCCAGTAATGCCTGTCAAGGTTCCAAGGATAATGGGCGAGCTGAACCACCCGGTTGCGTCCGCCATCTCGGCGGTGAATACGTTGGTACCTCGTAATACTCCATTTGCAGTAACAAAGAACTGGGTCATGAAGCTGTCGCCTTCACACTGAGGGCTGATGTCATGGATATTGAGCTTACTGATTGAGTCTATTAGATAGGTAATGAAGGCGCCTCCAACTGTGGTCTGATAGGCGCCCGGAGTAGCAATGCCACTTCCGGAAGAAGGCACCAGGCCGCTTCCACATATATAAACATCCCCACTCGCATTGCAGGAGATTCCATCAGCCCCTTCAGTACCGGTGCTCGCGATGTAAGTCGCATAGCTACGCTTTCCGGAGGTGTCGAATAAGGCTACGAAAGCATCAATATCGCCGGTGATGGGTGTGGTTGCAGCACTATCCTGATAACTGCCGGCAGTGGCGATATTGTTGGTACTTCGTGTGAAACTGGCCAGCCAGAGGCGGTTTCCAGATAGGCTCAGTCCAATTTTTTCCAGCCCCAGATAGATATTATTGGCGAGCAGGCTAACTCCATCATCATCGGATCCGCCATAGTAGGTACACCAAATACGGCCACCATTGGTGTTGAACTTGGCGACATAGACGTCACTCTTGCCACCGAATGTGGATTGATGAGAACCCGGGGTGGCAAAGCCGGAGCTACTGTCGTTCGTGTTGCCCGCGAAATAGACATTACCTGCTTCATCACAAGCCAAAGCCGATGCACTCATCTGAAGCGATGCTTTTCCATAATAAGTCGCCCAGTCGCGCATACCCGTAGACGCATCCAGCTTAGCCAGGAATGGTGCAATTTGATTTACCCCAAATGCAACCTGCGAACTGCTCCTAAAGGCGCCGGGCGTGGCAATGCTATCACCGCTTTGGGTAGTGCCGGCAATGAAAACATGGCCGTTATTATCCGGGCAAATTGCCTGTATGGCATCTTCTTTCGTGCCACCGAAATAGGTGCCCCAAAGGCGCGCACCACTACTGTCGAATTTTGCGGCGAATGCGTCACCTTCATTGGCCGCCATAATGCTGCGATAGCTTCCGACTGTCGCTATTCCGGATGTACTCGTTGTATATCCGCCGATGTATAAGTTCCCGAATGAGTCACAGGCGGCACTATTGATCAGATCGGTGCCAGAGCCTCCGTAGTACGTTGCCCAACGCAAAGCACCGGAGGAAGAAAATTTCGCGATAAAGCCATCGATGCCGCCACCAAAGCCGGTTTGAAAACTCCCGGCTGTAGCAATGGAGCTACTGTTTGCGGTTACACCACAGAGATAAATATCACCGTATCGGTCCACTGTGACTGTATTACCATAGTCCGGACCGACGGCACCAAAATAGGTAGCCCACTTGGGCAGTCCGGCTATGGAAAAGGCTATCAAAAAAGCATCGTTACTACCACCAAATGTGGTGTCAAGACCGCCGATGACAGCCATCTGGGAAATAGCAGTTGAAGTGCTACCTGCCAGAAATGCATTGCCTGCAGTGTCGCAGGCCACAGCCTTGCCGAAGGTGTTGTAATTACCAAAATAGGTCACCCACATTACTTGAGGATCAATGACCATAGTGC
>JAMIQN010000184.1:0-6877 GCA_035914595.1 Chitinophagaceae bacterium
AGGCCAGCGAAAGGGCCTGGACATTGCGCTGGGGCGCCCGGTGTTTGTAACCAAAATCATCCCCGAAACCAACACCGTCGTACTGGGAGGCGTTGAGGAATTGCAGGCTGCATCCATGTGGGTGGCCGGCCTCAATATGGTGAAGTATGACACGATTGCGGAGGGGACAAATGCTGTTACCCGCATCCGTTATCGCGACCCGGGGGCAGAAAGCGTATTGAGCCACGAGGACGGTCGGATTCGTGTTGACTTTGCCCACGCTGTCAGCGGCATAGCCCCCGGCCAGAGTGCCGTCTTTTATGATGGCGATGACGTGATTGCCGGCGGTATCATTCAATAGCAATAAGCTCTTCCGAACGAGGTATTCTTTTCTGCAGAAAATTCTGGCGGGGAGAAGGGAAAGCGCACACCTTTCGAGGTCCGTGAAATTGGTTTGCCTGGCAGGATGCGTCCCTTTGTCATTGCATCGAAGAAAAAAGAGGAGACCCTGCCAATCGAGCGTTGGTCAGAGAATGTTGTAGATGAATAAATGCGGTACAAAACGAGCTACCGGATTTCCCTTTTACGTTTACATTTACGCCTTGCAATCCATCTCCGTTTCGAACTCATGATGAAAAGGCTTCTTCCCTTAGTCGCGCTGGCGATTCTGTCGCTCCTTGGTGCTTCCTGCAATAAATCGGACAATGACAGTTTTGTGTATGAAGAGCCTACCAGAGGTTTCTTCCCCCTGCAGGTGGGGCACTATGTCGTTTATGATGTGGACTCCGTAACCTGGGACAATTTCGACTGCTCTAAGAAGACGCGCCACCTTCAAATGCGTTACATGGTGGCAGACACCTTTACCGACAATTCCGGCCGCCCCTCTTTCCGCGTAGATGTGGAGCAGCGCGATAATCCGGATAGCGCATGGGCCGTAAGCCAGGTGTTTTATGCCACACCTACTCAGTCCGGCGTAGAAGTGGTCATGCAAAATCTTCGCTTTGAAAAAATGGTATTCCCGGTACGCAACAATGTGCAATGGCTGGGCAACCGTGCCATAGATACCACCGACGCCAGCCTGAGCCAATACGGCGGCTGGGTATATCGCTACAGCAACTATTTGCAGCCCTATAATAATGGCCGGTTGAATTTTGGAAGCACCGTTACCGTTACTGCAATTGATGATTCCGTAAACAACCCTGAAACGATGCCTGATGCCTATGCCGAGCGCAATTTCTTCCGCGAGGTGTATGCTTATGCAGTAGGTATGGTGTATCGGGAATCCACATACTGGACTTACGACCCGGCAAGTCCCAGTACGGCCTGCCGCAAGGGCTTTAGCGTCGTGATGCGCGCCATTCAGTATGGCGGCTAAGCCTGATTTCGTTCTGTACGATTTTGAGGTGATTCGCGTTTCTTAGGCAATTCCGGTTGGGCCTAAGCTTCATACCGAAGTAGCTTTTGATGTTGCGTCTCCTCCTTCTTCTGCTGGCTTTTTCAAATCCTTTTGCGGCACTGGCACAGTCGCCACAGTTTGCGTACCGCATTGTTTTTTCTGACAAGAAAGGCGCCCCGCCACTGACGGATGCAGCCAATTGGCTCAGTGCCCGCTCCCTGGCACGGCGTCAGGCCTTTTCTATTCCGCTGGACAGTACCGACCGGCCTGTATCTCCGCTCTATGTGGATTCCGTTCTTGCCCTTACCGGCGGCTGGTTTCACAATGCCTCGCGCTGGCTGAATCAATGTGTCATTCTGACTTCAGATAGCAATGCCCTGCCTGCACTTCGCACCAAGAGTTGGATCAAAAGCATTGACTGGGTAGGCTATTTCCCGCAGGGCCTTCATCAAATGCCTGCCGACACCGGACACAATCCAAAATCAGAGCCTGCAACGCCCCTCCAATCACCGGCTGCTACTGCACGACAAACCGGCGATGCGAGCTACTATGGAGCCAGTTTCCCCCAAACGAATCTGGTACACGGGGACACCCTGCATGATCAGGGTTTCAGGGGGAAGGGCAAACTGATTGCGGTACTCGACGTCGGCTTTTCAGGCACCGATACCCACCCGGGATTCAACTTGCTGCGCGCCCAGGGACGCCTGCTGGAGACGCACGATTTTGTGCACGACAGCGACTACATCTATGCTTACGACATACACGGCACGCAGGTGCTTTCCACCATCGCAGGCCTGATACCGGGCAGCTTTGTGGGCACCGCTCCGGACGCTCAGTTTGCACTCTACGTGACCGACGATGCCTCCTTCACCGACGCGACTTATGAGATGGATAACCTCATCGCAGGCATGGAGCGGGCTGACAGCATTGGGGCCGACATTATCTCCGCGTCTCTCGGCTACAACACCTTCAATTCGCCCTATCCCTGGTCGTTGGATAAATCGGCACTGGATGGGGTTACAACGATGGTGAGCCGGGCCTCGAATCTTGCTGTGGCAAAAGGAATGCTCTACGTGACCTCTTCGGGTAATGAAGGCGGTAATACCTGGAATTTCCTGCTCAGCCCCGGCGATGCCGATAGTGCGCTGACCGTTGGTGCCGTCACGCCTTCCGGGGCAGCAGCGTCGTTTAGTTCGCCCGGCCCGAATACAAGTGGCCGTGTCAAGCCGGAAGTGTGTTTGCAAGGCGCACCAGCCACGGTGCTGATGGCCGGAGGTGGTGTTGGCGCAAGCAGCGGAACTTCCTTTGCAGTGCCTCAGGCGGCGGGCTATGCGGCTTGCCTCATGCAGGCTTTTCCAAGCCTCCCACCCTATTTTTTTCGCAAGACTTTTGAGGAAATAGCGAGTCTCTATCCCTCTTCCAATGCCAGGCTGGGATATGGTATTCCTGATTTTCGCAAGGCGCAAAAACTGCTGCGCAAATACCTCCCCGATACGCTCAGCGGCCTGCAGGTTTTTCCGAATCCTTTTGATGGGCAGATTCAGATTTCCTCTGTTTCAGACAGCGCCCAATTCCAAGCCCGACTGCTGGACGTGCAGGGCCGTAGCCTCGGCTTTCAGACCGACCGAAGCGGCGGGCAGGTCACGCTAATGCCTACAGGAGACTTGCGGCCGGGCCTTTATTTTCTGGAGCTTTTTGTGAATGGCCAACGTTCCGTGCATAAGATGCTGCGGCATTAGGTGCAGGGGCAACACGATGTCTCTATCCCCGACAAAGGGCCTTTTTGGAATGCCGTAAATTCGTTGTGTTGCGCGTTGCAGGCGAGGCTTGCCTGTCCTGCATTTCAGAGTGACCAACTCAAGGGATTCTCCCTGCTTTTTTTCTCTGCGCAACCCTTCCTTGTGAAGGTGTTCACGCCGCGTTGAATGGCGTCTTTCAACCAGAAGAGCTAAGGCTGTCTGCCTCTGCTCCTGTCCGGCATCTGACCCGATTCAGAGGGCCGGTACAAAACCTTGTTTGTTGCCATGCTACCCTGCAATGTCTTCAAAACTAAAATCTTGACCACGTGTTGCCGGGGCCTCCATCCGGCAGAAAACGTGGCTGTATTGCATCGCATAAACCCTGGATTTTGGCAAGGCCGCCATTGCCCACATTCCCCACCCGCCCCATGGAAATAGCCACTCACCTACCCGAATCTGTTCGCATCATCAATGTGTCGAACCGGCTGCCGGTGCGGCTGAGCCACGATGATAAAGGTCTGGCGTATTCGACCAGCGAGGGAGGGCTTGCCACGGGGCTGAGTGCCCTTTTTGCGCGCTATGACAGCCTGTGGATTGGCTGGCCCGGAGCTGTGGTTGCAGATGAAAATAAAGAGCAGGTACGGCAGGACTTAGCACAGCAAAAACTTGCTCCCGTATTTCTGACAGAGCAGGAAATAGCCGACTATTACGAAGGCTTTTCCAACGAAACACTGTGGCCCCTGTTTCACTATTTCCCGAGCCTTTCAGGCTTTGAACTTCAGTTTTACGAATGCTACAAGCGCGTCAACCGGAGATTTGCAGATGCGGTGATTCGGGCCGCACGCGATACAGATATCATCTGGATTCACGACTATCAATTGCTGCTGGTGCCACAGATGGTACGGCGCGCCCTGCCCAACATCACGATTGGGTTTTTCCTCCACATTCCGTTTCCGGCCTATCCCGTTTTTATGGCTTTGCCCTGGCGGGCTGAGATGATGGAAGGCCTGATGGGCGCGGACGTTATCGGCTTTCAGACCTACGATGATGTTCACAATTTCACCGATGCAGCCAACCGAATCCTGGACATCAACTTCATCGGCAATGAGGTAAGATTTCGCGAACGAACGGTGCTGGCTCATGCTTTCCCAATCAGCATAGACTACCAAAAATTTCTGGCGATGTCTGAAAGTAAGAGCGTGATTGCCACGGCCAATTCGCTTGCCAAACTGCTGGATGGGAATCGCCTGGCCATCTCAGTGGACCGCCTCGATTACAGCAAGGGCATTGTGCAACGACTGAAAGCGTACGAGCTTTTTCTGGACCAACATCCCGAGTGGCATGGCAAGATCAGCTACCTGCATCTGGTGGTTCCGTCGCGGGATACAGTACGCAATTATCGTGAGTTGAAAGAGGAAATGGACCGCCTCATCTCTTCCATTAATGGCCGCTTCGCGAGTTTTAGCTGGCAACCCATCCGGCACTTCTATCAATCCTTTACGCCCACGCAGTTAGTGGCGATGTATCGGCAGGCGGATGTGGCGCTGGTGACGCCGCTCCGGGATGGCATGAACCTCGTCAGCAAAGAATTTGTGACCTGCAATGATGGGAAAAATGGGGTATTGATTCTAAGCGAAATGGCGGGAGCAGCGCATGAATTGAAAGAAGCCCTGGTGGTAAACCCTAATGATACCGAGCTATTTGCACACACCATTCACGCCGCATTGAAAATGCCTTTCAGCCAGCGAAGCCAACGCATGACGCGCATGCGCAACACCGTTCGCCATGCCGATATTTTCCGCTGGGCCGACAGCTTTATGGAATCCCTGGAGGATGTCAAGCATCGCGAGACGCCCCCGGCCGCACGCCTCTTTGAAACCAGCCATTCCGAGCAACTCGAAGCAAAATATTCCTACGCGGGCCATCGCCTATTGCTGCTGGATTACGATGGTACACTGGTGCCCTTTCATAGCCATCCGGATGCAGCCCAGCCCGACCCTGAACTATTGCAGTTGCTCGGAAATCTTTCACTCGACCCTGCCAATCGTGTGGTCCTCATCAGCGGGCGCGACCGACATACCCTCGATAAATGGTTTCAGTTTGTGCCGCTCGACCTCATTGCGGAGCACGGCGCCTGGCGGCGTGAAAAAGGAGCCGCATGGGTAAGCCACCCGGATGCCGACGGCCGCTGGAAGGACGAGTATAAGGATGTGCTCCATGCCTTTACTCGAGCCACACCCGGTGCTATGATTGAAGAAAAGAGCTTTTCGCTGGCCTGGCATTACCGCAACTGCGATGCTCGACTTGCGCGCCGGCGAGTCGCTGAAATCAGGAAGGCCCTGGAGCAACGCGTGCAACAGGAAGGGCTGCAATTGCTCGGCGGCGACAAAGTGCTCGAAATCCGAAATCCGACCATCAATAAAGGCTCGGCTACTACCGCCCTCCTTGAGCATGAAAAATTCGATTTCATCCTGGCCATCGGTGATGACACTACCGATGAAGACATGTTCCGGGTATTGCCGCCGGGCTCGGCAACCATTAAGGTGGGCACCAACCGTACTTCGGCCAGCTACTACCTGCGCCATTATGCCCGCGTGCGGCGCCTGCTGGAACGCCTCAGCCACGCCCGCGCCGGCTATGGAAGGAAGCTTCCAGTTTCTTAAATCCGGCCTTGAAGGACGCCTGCATTTGAAGGAATCTTTTTTGACATAAAAGCGCTGATGTACCAAGCAGTCTTCTAAGAAGTAGCAATTCGATTTCAAAACGCAGCCTGCCTCACATCAAAAGCCGGCTCCCGCTCCTCGTTACCTTTAGCGCTTATGCCTGCCCTGTTTGCAGCACCTGATTCAGCCGACCGTTTTGCAGATGTCATCCTTCCGCTTTCGTTGCCGAAAGTGCTCAGCTATGGCATCCCTATGCAGATGCAGGGCCGGGTGGCGGCAGGCATGAGGGTCGAAGTGTCGCTGGGGAAAAACAAGGTCTATGCGGGGATTGTATTGCGGGTGCACAACCATCCGCCGGAGGTCTATGAGGTGAAGCCCATCCGTGCGGTGATGGACGAAAAGCCGGTGATTCGCGAGACCCAGCTTCGCTTCTGGGAATGGATTGCAGAGTATTACGTGGCAAGCCTCGGCGAGGTAATGCAGGCGGCTCTTCCGGCTCACCTAAAACTCTCCGGCGAGACTCGGTTGCAGTGGGCGCCTCGTGATCGTGAAGCAGCGGTGGTCTGGTCTGAAACAAGTTTGCCTGCAGTGCATGCCTTACAGCAAAAAGGAGTGCTGCGCATCAGCGAACTGCAACTGTTGGTAGGCAGAAAAATGCTCATCACCGTCCTGCACGAACTGCTGCATGCGGAGTGCGTCATCATCAACGATGCCCTAGAGCAGCGCTACAAGCCACGCACGGAGAAAGTGATTTTGCTGGCGCAGGAATATCAGGATGAAATGGTGCTGGCCCGCGCCTTCGACCAGCTCAGCCGTGCCCCCAAACAGTTGGATGCATTGATGGCCTTCGTAACGCTTTCAGCGAAGCAGGGCCCTCGCATCCGGCAGGCCGAGCTGCTCAACGACCGACGTGTGACCGCTCCCGCCATTAAGGCACTTGGTGAGCGTGGCATTTTTCAAATAGAAGAAATCGAAACCGAACGCATCCCGCTTCGGGACACTGCAACCAACAGCGCCATCACTTTCACGCCGGCACAGCAGGAGGCCTTCAACACGCTGGAGGCAGGCCTTGCGGAAAAGCGCGTGGCCTTGCTGCAGGG
>JAMIQN010000185.1:0-3619 GCA_035914595.1 Chitinophagaceae bacterium
TTGCATCATGGCCGGGCAGCCCTGCGGGAATAAAGCCTGACTGTGCCGGTTTGCCCACGCCATTCCGGAAGTAGGTGCAGATCTTCCTGCGGTCAATCGCGTAATTGATGGCCTGCCGAACCAGCTTATACCGAGTAGGTGCATCGCGCAACAAGGCATTGTTGGTGTCCACCAAAAAACCGATGTACTCCGTGTTCAGATAGGTGCTTCGATGCAGGCGATACTTGGCGGCAAAGCCCGGTTGCAGCTCGCCCCGCTTCGTCAGGACGAGGTCTTTGAAGGAGCCATCCAGTCCATTTAAAAAATCTAAGCGGCCCTGCATGAAGAGCAAAAATTCGGTCGCCTTGCTGTCGTAAAAAGAAATCTGCACCGCTTTCAGATAAGGCAGTGAATTGCCCTCCGCGTCGCGCTCGAAGTAGCGTGGATTGCGATGCAGGATGAGTGCATTCCCTTCATCCCATGACTTCATCTGGAACGGACCGGTGCCGCAGGGATGCCGCCGGAAATCCTTGCCCCAATGCGTTGCCACCTCGCGGGGAACAATGGAGCAGTAAGGCATGGAAAGCATCGGCAACATCGGTGCAAAAGGCCTGCTCAGTCGCAACTCGAAAGTGCTGTCATCAACAGCTACAAATGCTGAGTCACGCGCGATGCGGTCGTGAAAAATCCAGGCCCCCGATGAAGCCACGGCAGGGTCCAATAGCCTCTGAAATGAATAGACTACATCCGATGCAATCAACCGTCTGCCACGCCCTCCGGGAAAGGAAGGCGCATCCTGGAAAAAGACATCCTGACGCAGGTGAAAGCGATACCGCAGGCCATCCGGGCTCCGCTCCCAGCGCCGCGCCAGCGAAGGCACCACATGCAGCGAATCATCCGTCTCCACAAGCGTGTTGTAGAGCATGTGGGTCGTCCACATGGTGTAGAGGTCTTTCGCATAAGCAGGGTCCAAACTCTCCAGCGAACCGGAAGAAAGGTTCAGGTAAAACACATTCTTATCCGTGGCGGAAGGCTGAGGCTCGGGGCCACATCCGGCCAGCAGCAGTACAAGCAAGAGCCCCAAACCGAAAAACATTTTTCTCCCACCCCGAAGGCTTCTGTATTGCTGTGTCTTTCTGCTTTGCATCCGGAAATCGTCTCTGAAATTTTTCACCCGCATGCCTGCTTTATGGCAGCGCAGTCAACAATGATACGTCACTCCCACAGCCCTATTGGCCCTGCACCTGATTGCTCGGCCTGCTTTCATTCCACAGGCGGTCCAGTGCAGTGACCACATACACCGAAGCCTCCTTCGCGCCCGCGTCCACAAACTTCTTCTCGCTTGTCACGGCAATGATGTGAGCCGCATCTTTCAAGTCTGTCGGCTCGCCTGCTGCAAAGCGATACACGGCATAACGCAAAGGCTCGTTCCCGGCATTGCGCTGCGTCCATTGCAGGAAAAATCCACTTGCCGTGGCCTTGCCTGAAAGTTGCGGAGCCGCCGGCGCCACAGAGTCTATCCACGGCATCGTGGGCACAAAAGCCGGAAAGCGGTCTGCGCTTCGTATGCTGTCTTCAATCGGTGCCAAAATCCGGTTGAAGTTGGAAATGCTATACAATGACCAGCCCGTGTTGGGTGCGTCTTTCCGGATGTCACGAATCTGGCGCATCAACTCTTTCGTGCCTGTCCAGGTGGCAGTTGGCCGGTCCATCATGCGGTAGAGGCCCAGCCCGAAATACACCTGCCGTCCATAGGCATGGTCGCGCCACCAGGGCAGCAACACTTCGAAGGCCGCCGCACGATGGCCGTGCTCCCAGTAGAGCTGTGGCAGCAGATAATCCACCCAGCCCTGCTCCATCCACAGGCGCACATCTGCATACAGGTCGTCGTAGTTCGTCTGGCCGCCACGCGTGGCTGAGCCTAAACTGTCTTTATCGGCATTGCGCCAGATGCCAAACGGCGACACGCCCAGCTTCACATAAGGCTTCACTTCTTTGATGCGGCGGTGCAATTCCTGAATGAATTCATTCACGTTTTCACGCCTCCAGTCGTCGCGGCTCAGATGCTTCGGATTGAATTTCCGATAGGCCGCTGCATCGCCAAATTCCTTCCCTGCAATTCGATAGGGATAGAAATAATCATCCAGATGCACCGCATCAATATCGTAGCGCTGCAAAACGTCCAGTAGCACGCTCATCACATAGGCCCGTGCCTCGGGAATGCCCGGATTCAGATAGCCCTTGCCACCATAATGCACCATCCACTCGGGGTGCTGCCAGGTCACATGGCTCTTCGGGTTCGGATTGCTCGCGCTATTCACCAGTGCCCGAAAAGGATTGAACCATGCATGAAACTCCATGTTGCGCTCATGCGCTTCTTTAATCATGAACGCGAGCGGGTCATAATACGGCTCCGGCGCCCGCCCCTGCTTTCCCGTCAGGTACTTGCTCCAAGGCTCTTTTTCCGAAGGGTAAAAAGCATCTGCTGCAGGTCGGATTTGCACGATCACAGCATTCATTTTCATCCGCGCCATGCGGTCCAGGATGCGCACAAAACTCTCCTTCTGCTCCGCCGTGCTCAGGCCTCCTTTTGCAGGCCAGTCAATATTTCCAACCGTCGCTACCCAGACTGCACGAAACTCCCGCTTCGGCGACTGGCCCATTGCCGCAAGGCTGCACAGCATCGCTGCAAGGCTCAAAAAAATCAATCGGAGCTGACTCAAAGTGCCGCAAAAATATTGGTGCCTGCCACACGCCTACGGCCATCTCGCCAGTTCTTTCCGGCCACTGAAAATTTTTATGGGACCGGCTGTGGGAATGCTATGAAGCATCCGTTGTGATTGCGCTGAGCATAGCCGAAGTGTCACTCACTTCAACAAGATTTCTCTGTTGGGCTTTCCCCGGAAAATGAAATCGTCTGCCGAGGGCATCGTCCTTCTATTCCTGCATAACGAAGGCCCCGCAAAAGCCTGAGTAGATTGCGAGCCTCAAAGCTGTTTCATGCGTTTTTCCAAGACCGGGGCATTGCCTCTTTTCCCTGTTTTGCGCCTGCGCCTGGCGCTGCTGCTTCCCCTTCTTTTTCTAGCTTCTACCCTGCAAGCGCAACCGCAGCACAGCTCTTCCTGCAAAGTGCTGCAGGGCCTGCAAAAGCTGCACACCACCGGCGCCGTCCTCTACATCGCCGCCCACCCAGATGATGAGAACACCCGCCTGCTGGCCTGGCTGGCCAACGAACGCCATCTGCGCACCGGCTACCTCAGCCTCACCCGTGGCGATGGCGGCCAAAACCTGATTGGTAAAGAGCAGGGCGCCATGCTCGGCCTGCTGCGCACACAGGAACTGTTGGCCGCCCGCCGCACCGATGGTGCCGAACAGTTTTTCACCCGCGCCTACGACTTTGGCTATTCCAAAAGCCCCGACGAAACCCTTTCCATCTGGGACCATGACAGCGTCCTTGCCGATGTGGTCTGGACCATTCGCAAGTTTCGTCCCGACATCATCATCTGCCGCTTTCCCACTACCGGCGAGGGCGGCCACGGCCATCACACCGCCTCTGCCATCCTTGCTCAGGAAGCCTTCACCGCCGCTGCCGACCCCAAGCGCTTCCCGAACCAGTTAGCCTGGGTCAGCACCTGGCAGG
>JAMIQN010000186.1:0-6598 GCA_035914595.1 Chitinophagaceae bacterium
AGCCTCGCAGAACTACGGCTACTCTTATTCTGCAAGCGACGTGCATATTGATGCGGTGCGGATTTTCCCGCCCTGCAACGGTAAACCTGTAGCCGGCACCATTGATTCTGTTGAATCCTGCTCCGGTAAGGACTTTACGCTGCAATTGACAGGTACCTCTGCTGTGGCCGGTCTGGCCTATCAATGGCAGTATCGGGTTACCGGTGGTTCTTCACCGATTTGGACGAACCTCATTGGCGGTAATGTCGCAAGACCTACTGCAAACATCACCGTGCCTACTTCTTTCCGTGCTATCGTTACCTGTGTAGCGAGTGGCCAAAGCGATACTTCAAAGCCATTTGATGTGCCTCTGGCTCCGTTCTATTATTGCTATTGCGATGTAGGCCTGCGTGCTCAGTATCCTTACCAGTATGGAGGTATCGGTAACGTGAGCGTGGAAACACAGTCAACGGGAACCGTACTGATGTCGAACGGTAACCCCTTGCCGACAACATACAATCCGACAGCTACTGCAGGCTACAAGAGCTTTGCACGCACCGTTCCGGCACCTGTTCTGATTCGGGACTCTACCTACAAATTCTCAATAACGGTTGCAACCCCATACAGCTTCTTGATTACCGGTTCTTACACCTACGCGCATATCTACCTGGACGTGAATCGCAATGGTGTGTGGGATCTGCCGGGAGAGCGCATCATGAATAAGTCATGGTCCACAGCCGGGCAGACGGTAAGCGCCTACTATCAAATACCTGTCGGAGCACCGGTGGGTCTTACGGGCCTTCGTGCTATCGCGGGCTACTATCCCATGTATAGCTCTTCCACGGGCCCTCACCTTGATCCCTGCGGAGACTTCTACTATGAAAGTGCAGCGGAAGATTATCTGGCCTACATCCAGTACCAGCCTTGCGATGGTCCGGTGAATGCAGGTACCAGCTATGCTTCTGATACTTCCGTTTGCCCGAACTACACGGTGGACCTTTGGAACACTACCTACACTCAGGACCGTACAGACATTGTGCGCGACTGGCAGGTGAGCACCAATACCGGCGCCTCCTATTTCGACATTCCGGGTTCACACAATAAGGACACGATGTATAATGTCGTGGTGCCCTCATCGCCCGGCTATGGTATTGACTACCGCCTGCGTACTGTTTGTACCCGGACCGGCGATACCACCTACAGCAACGCTGTTCACATTTCCAACCCACCGGCGAATGTGTGCTACCCGTATGCTTCTGCCATACCTCCGGGCACCAATGACTCCAGTGATATCGGCTCGTTCATGATAGGCCCGGTTAGTGCGCCTTATGTCAATCCTGCACCCGTTTTGGTAAGCGGTCCGCACCTGATGAATCCGGCGGCCAAGCGTGTATATACCAACTATACGCGCCTTTCACCCACCTGGGTTCTGGCAGCCGACAGCACTTACCGGATTGGTGTGTACCACATCATGCGTTCCGTAACACATGCTGATGCCCTCGTAAGCGTCTATATTGACTTCAACCACGACCACCTCTATACGGAAGCTTCTCCCGGATATCCATTCCCATCTGAATTGATCTTCCGCGGTCAGACTACGGCTACCAACTACTTCCTGAATACCACGTTCCAGATGCCGAGTGATCTCATCCCGAACGTAACGACCGGACTGCGTGTCATTCTGAACAATGACCTGAATCCGAATGGCAGCGGTAACACCGGTTCCGGAGCCTTCGTTTCCGGAGAAGTAGAAGACTATTCCGTTATTCTGAGCCGGAACAATCTGGGTGTGAACGGATCAAATCCGCTCATGAAGAACCTGGTGCTGTTCCCGAATCCGACGAACAACAAGGCAACCCTCATCTTCGATGCTACCCGCAACATCTCTCATCTGGATGTTATCGTGACGACCATCACCGGACAGCAAGTGATGACGCGTAGCTTCGATAAGGTAGATAAGCACTTCGAAACACAGATTGACCTCACGGGTCAGGCGAAAGGCATCTACTACGTCGAACTGAAGACGGACGATGGCCAGAAGATTGTCAACAAGCTGGTGCTCCAGTAAGTGCGATAATCAGCCAAATAAAAAGCCACCTCAGTTTTGGGGTGGCTTTTTTCGTTGTTCGGTCTTTGTCGGATGGGGTTGATGGAGCCGGAATGATACCTGCCCGGCGCTACCGCACCGGGTACTGATGTGACGTCTTTCGTCAGTTGACCGCGGTGGTTCGTTGAAGAGCGACTATGGCTTATTGGATTGAGGTATCGAGGCGCTTCGCTTCGCCCCTTTCGCAATGCTCCATCCTGCCTGTTGCCGGATTGAACAGCAGGAGATTCATTTCCGGATTTTGCGCTGCGCGAAATATCAGACTGCGGATGAAATCATTATCGGGCATCAACTCAATAGCATTTCTGAGATGCTCAAGGTTGGCCGCGTCAGCTTCCTGATTCAGATAGCCCATGCCTAAAAACACCCCTGCCTCCATCAGGATACAGCTATACTCATCACTGCTGCGTCCAATGCCTATGAGTGCCAGCGTTGGTAGTGTATTCCGAAATCCGTCAATGGCAGCCTGCACCCGGTGATTATAGTCTAAGACATGGACTGAACAACATTGTCCTTTGCAGCCTTCGGCAAATATTCCCTTACGGCAATCCGCACCCGGTGCAAGGCCGCAAAGCCGCAGACACAATTCGTTTTCCATCGCCAGGCGCTGCAACCATTCGCGGCCTTCGTGGAGTTGCTGAAAAGTGTGAACTGCCGGAAAGTGAGGCCTGTGTTTTTCCAACACCAATCGCAAATAGCCTTGTCGGTCTTCAAAAACATAGAGACCATAACGTGGATGAAAGCCGCGCTGACTTCGATTGTAGCGGGGCCACAGGCGTCGGATTTCTACGCTCTCAAGAATCTGCGCCATCAGGTCCGTGGCAGTGATCCGGAAGGAAACGTGATGAATCTCCCGAAGGAAATCTGCCTTCTGCCTACCGGTCTTGTTGTTGGCAAAATGGCTCTTTACCCGCCGAATCAAATTCGAAGCCTTACCTACATAAATCACGCGTCCTTTTGCGTCGTAGAAGTAATACACACCAGGCTTTTCGGGCAGTGCGTCCAGTTGGGCCACCGGAAGATTGGGCGGTAGGTATTGCTCGCGATTGTGGCCTTTCAGCATCTGCCGAATATGCCCCTCGCTATCGTCGGAATGCAGCAGATGCAGCAGCCGTGTGGTGGCCATCGCATCGCCCAAGGCGCGGTGCGCGTCTTCGTGCTCGATGCCGAGACTGTGGCAAAGCTTACCGAGTGAATAGCTGCTCAGGCCGGGCTTCACTTTTCGCGCCAGCCGCACGGTGCAGAGCTTTCGAGCGTTCAAAGAATAGCCGCTGGCCTCCAGGTGGCTCTTCACAAATGAGTAGTCGAAGTTGACATTGTGTGCCACGAAAATCTTATCCTGAAGCAACTCGTGCACATGTGCGGCAACCTCGCGAAAGAACGGTGCTCCCTGCACCATTTCATCATGTATGCCCGTAAGCTGTGCAATGAAACGAGGGATTGGACGCTGCGGATTAATCAGCGAAGACCAGACATGCATTACCTCCACACCATCTGTAATGACGATGGCGATCTCGGTGATGCCGGCTGCATCGGCATAGCCGCCGGTGGTTTCAATATCTACTACAGCGTAGAGCAATGGAGTGTTTTGGAGTGAACAAGATGAAGTCGTATGCCCTTCATTATTCAAGGAGCGGTGTGTCGCCGGTGCTCAATGTTTCGTTGTTCCATTCCATCGTTTCAATGCCGGAAATACCTTCAATGGAGCCGGAGATGCGCATGGAATTTTGAATGATCAGGTCGAGGGTCTTTTCTTTTTTCTTCCAGTTCTTTTCAAAATCATCCCGCTCCTTTTGCAACTGGCGACGCAGGTTTTGGAAAGATTCACGCATCGTAAGCCAAGGGCCGCTGAATTCCTGCGAGGTGAGATAATCGTACAGCGCAGCCATCTTCTCGCCCTTGTTTTCCTGGCTTTTGCGCAGCTCATAGAATTTCAAAACAGCCGATCGCAGCACGGTAACCAGGCTTTTCACTTCGGCAAAAGAGCAGATGTACACGCCCTGCCGTTCGCCAAACCGATCCATGTCTTTCGGGAAGGTCTGCGTTACGATCACGGCCACATCCGCCTGGACGGCCGCCATGTCTGCCTTCAGTTTATCAATCCATTCGCCACCAAAAGCCTGAGTGCGCTTGCTTTCAAAAATGATGCGTCCGCAGTTGGCACCATAGGAATTGCGCACCGTCAGGATGCAGTCGGCGCCGCGTTGGCCTTTCTTCACTTCGTTTACGACATCGTAGGGGAATGAGCTGCGCAGAAGGTCTTCCAACTCCAGCTCTTGCACCTCGCCCTGCAACTGCATCGAGCCTTGGTCAGACTTGCGCTTCATCTCCTCAATCAGCTTTTTCTGATCCTCTAACTGCTTTTCATACTCGCGCATGCGCAGCGCTGCTTTTTCGTCGTGCAGGCGAATGCGTTCTTCTTCTGCCTTGCGCATTTCTTCCTGCATGCGGATGCTTTCGGCGGCTACCGCCTTTTGCTTTTCCAATTCCAGCGCGGCTTCCCGGGCCTGATATTCCTGTTGCTTTTTCAGAAACTCATACTCCTTCTGTTGCGATTCGCGCAGCAGTTGTTCGGTGCCTGCACTTTTCTCTTCCAAAAAACGAAGCTTTGCTGCCACATCCTTTTGCGCCTGCTCGCGGATGCTTTGCTCCATTTGCTGGCGTGCTTTTTCGGCTTCTTCTGCGAGGCGCTTTTTTAATTCTGCTTCCTGGTTCAGACGTTGCTGTTCCAGTTGCGTCTGAAGCTGACGAAGGCCTGCTTCGCGCTCGCCAAATTCTTTTTCCTGAAGTTGTTTTTGCTCCATCCATTTCTTGTTGTACTCGGCACTGAGGCGTTCGCGCATCGCATGTTCCAGCGCAGCCGTCGGCTCGAAAGAATGGCCACAATTGGGGCAGGTGATCAGGGCAGATGAAGAAGGTGAAGCAGGCATAGAAGCAGATTGAGGAAAGGCCGAAATCAAATGTACAGGCAGGGCGCAGCGTGCAACGATGGCGCATCTTGACTGATTTTTTTCAACAGAAATCCGGCAACATCCTGCATTGTGAACAATGAATCCTTCTTGAAACAACCTCCTTTGTTTTTGAATGAAGAACATCGCTGTTCGAGTCGGAGGACACTAAGAGACAAGAAGGAATGCAGGCCCTAATTTTAGCGGTTTCATCGCCCTTCCTCCAGCCGCTTCATGCGACGTGTTCTCGTTCTGCTTTTCCTGCTTGCCGGTTTCGCATCCCATGCTCAGGAGGTGCCAAAGCGTGCGCGCAAGCAATATGACAAGGCGCTGAAAGCAGAAGCGAAGCATGAGTGGCCCGAAGCCGAAGCGCACATTCAGGAGGCCATCCGGCGTTGCCCTTCATACTCGGAAGCATACTTCAGATATGGACGTTGGTTGCTGGACCGCCACCTCTACAGTGCAGCAGCAAAAGTGTTGTTGGATGCGGAGCGGCGTTGCCCCAACGGCCCTAAACTGTTCGGCCTCGCACTGGCGCAGGCACTCGTTTTTTCAGGTCAGGAAGAGGAGGCATTGAAGCGGATTCCGCTGCACGGTGACTCCTTGTGGACGGCTCTGCGTGCACAGGCTTTTTTCATTCAGGAAGCAAAGCGGCGGCAGGATTGGACAAGCTCGGTGCGGCCTGTGGCGCCTCCCTGGCGCATCAACACGCACGATGCTGAATTGTTTCCAAGTATTGCAGCGGACGGACAGACGCTCTATTTCACGCGGCGCGTCAATGGGCAGGATGAGGATTTTTTTTACGCAAAACCCGACACCTGCGATGGCTGGTTTGCCGGCATCAATATGGGCGCCCCGCCCAATACGCCACAGCAGGAAGCTGCACAGTTTGTCTCTGCCGATGGTCATTATCTCTTCTTCATGCGATGCGACAACCGTACGCTTTCCGGCTGGGATCAGGGCGGTTGCGACCTCTACATGGCCTATCGCGCCGACAGCACCTGGAGCGTTCCGCAAAGCTTTGGCGGCACCATCAACACGCCGGGTTACGAAGGCATGCCCTGCCTGTCTGCCGACAATCAGGAATTGTATTTCGTGTCGGACCGTGCGGGCGGCTATGGCGGCTTAGACATCTGGTGTTCCCGCTTCGAACATGGGCTGTGGCAGATGCCGCGCAACCTGGGGCCGAGCATCAACACTTCCGGCGATGAGACGGCTCCCTTCTTATATGCCGACAACAAGACTTTCTTCTTTGCTTCTACCGGGCATGGCGGCATGGGCGGATCTGATATTTACATCTCTCATCGCATTAATGACACGGCCTGGGCGAAAGCAGAAAACATCGGAATGCCGGTCAACACGCCCTTTGATGAAGCCTCGTTTGCGCTCAATGCAAAAGGTGACACAGCCTATTTTTCCTCCGACCGCGATAGCCTCGCCGGCAATTTTGATATCTATCAATACGCGATTCCTCAGCGCCTGAAACCCGCTGAAGTGACCTATCTGAAAGGCTTCGTGTATGACAGCCTCAGCAAAGACCGCCTCAATTATGCCAGCATTTTCA
>JAMIQN010000187.1:0-3923 GCA_035914595.1 Chitinophagaceae bacterium
GACGGCGGGTTGAAATTCTTTGCAACCATTGCGGAGCACATCTGGGGCATGTCTTCAGTGGCGAAAGGCTCACGAGCAAGAACCTGAGGCATTGCGTGAATTCCATCTCCCTCCGGTTCATCCCCGAAGGGCAAAGCCTGCCGCCGGTCTTAGAACCTTAAGGGAGCGCCAATCTTTGAAAAAAAGTGCCTGACAATGACCTCTGTCAGGCAGTTTCCCGGGCGGACAAATGCGGTCGCTGGCTATGGATTGCCGTAATTTCGCGGCCAATTTTTTCATATAGCTCAGCCCGAAACAGACCATGAATTTGTTTGCCCAACAGAGCCGGGAGTTTACGGCCCGCCACATCGGCCCCAACGCCTCTGATACCGCCGAAATGCTTGAAACCATCGGTGTGGAAAGCCTCGAAGATCTGATAGCCCGCACCGTTCCGGGTGCCATCAGGATGAAGGGAGATTTGCAGGTGCCGCCGCCCATGAGTGAAGCAGAATACCTGCGCGCACTGAAGGCTACGTCGTTGCGCAATCAGATTTTCCGCAACTATATCGGCCAGGGTTATTACGATACTATCACGCCGAGCGTCATCCTGCGAAACATTTTTGAAAATCCGGGATGGTACACGCAGTACACGCCCTATCAGGCGGAAATTTCTCAGGGCCGCCTCGAAAGCCTGCTCAATTTCCAGACGATGGTCAGCGACCTCTGTGCCCTGCCCATCGCCAATGCCTCCCTGCTGGATGAAGGCACCGCTGCCGCTGAAGCGATGGCCATGTTCTTCCATCACCTGAACCGCAATGCCAGCGCCCCCGAGCGCCCTTGCCTGTTCGTAGATCATCACATTTTTCCGCAAACGCTGGCTGTCCTGCACACCCGCGCGAAGCCGCTTGGCATCCGCATTGAAGTTGGTGATTACCGCGAGGCGCAGCTTGACGGCAGCTACTTCGGCGCTCTGCTGCAATATCCGAACGACAAGGGCAGCATCGAAGATTATCGCGCCTTTATTGAGTCAGTTCACGGTGCCGGAGCTTTGGTAGCGATGGCCACCGACCTTCTGGCCCTGACCCTGCTGACGCCGCCCGGTGAGCTGGGTGCCGATTGTGCTTTCGGTAACTCGCAACGATTCGGCGTGCCGCTGGGCTTCGGTGGGCCTCATGCTGCTTTCTTCGCTACCAAGGATGAATTTAAGCGGGCGATTCCCGGCCGTATCATTGGCATCTCAGTAGATGCGGCAGGCAACCGCGCGCTGCGTATGGCGCTCCAAACCCGCGAGCAACACATCAAGCGCGAAAAGGCTACTTCCAATATCTGCACGGCGCAGGCACTGCTGGCCAATATGGCTGCCATGTACGCTGTTTTTCACGGGCCGGAAGGGCTTCGCAATATTGCACGACGCATTGCGGCGCTTACAGCAACTCTTGCTGCAACCCTTCGTGAGAAAGGCCTCAGCCTCTGGTCCGATTCGTTTTTTGATACGGTGGTTATCCGCGTGGGCGATACAAAAGCTTTGCGCGAACGCGCTGAAAAATGGGGCATCAACCTGCGCTATTTCCCCGGCAGTGAAGGCCTCGTCGGCATTTCCCTGGATGAGACTACATCTGAAGCAGACCTGGCTGACATCCTCAACCTCTTTGGCTCGGAAGAAGCAGCCGTAGCCTTCAGCATCGAAGAAGAAGATGTGCTGAACAACATCACGCCGGAGCTTCGGCGCAGCTCCCCATACCTGCAACACGAAGTCTTCAACCGTCATCACAGTGAAACGCAGATGATGCGTTACATCAAGACGCTGGAGAATCGCGACCTCTCACTCAATACGAGCATGATCAGCCTGGGCTCCTGCACGATGAAGCTGAATGCAGCTACGGAAATGATCCCTCTTTCCTGGGCGCACTGGAGCAAGATGCACCCCTATGTGCCGACCGGACAGGCGGCAGGCTATCTCCAAATCGTGAGCGAGTTGGAAGGCTATCTGTCTGAAATCACCGGCTTTGATGCCTGCTCTTTGCAGCCCAACAGTGGCGCACAGGGTGAATACTCCGGCCTGCTCTGTATTCGTGCCTATCACGAAAGCCGGGGTGAAGGCCACCGCGACGTGATGCTGATTCCGATTTCTGCACACGGCACCAACCCTGCCTCTGCGGTGATGGCCGGCTATAAAGTAGTGGTCGTGAAAGCGCTGGAAAACGGGACGATTGATGTGGCAGACCTGCGTGCCAAGGCCACGGAATATCGTGACCGCCTTGCCGGTATCATGATCACTTATCCTTCTACCTACGGCGTGTATGAAGAGACCGTCATGGAGATCACCCAGGTGATTCATGAAAATGGTGGACAGGTGTATATGGACGGCGCCAACATGAACGCACAAGTTGGGCTCACAGCGCCCGGCATCATCGGTGCGGATGTGTGCCACTTGAACCTGCACAAGACGTTTGCCATTCCACATGGTGGTGGCGGTCCGGGTGTAGGGCCGATTTGCGTTCGGAAGCACCTGCAGCCTTTCCTGCCTGCAACCAATCCGGATCCTTCCTCGAATCCCGACAGTCTTGGCATGGTGAGTGCGGCACCCTTCGGCTCGGCTTCTATCCTGCTCATCTCCTACGGCTATATCCGAATGCTGGGCGCGCACGGCATGAAGCAGGCTACGCAAATGGCTATCCTCAATGCGAACTACATGCGGGTGCGTCTGCAGCAGGATTATCCGATCCTTTATACCGGAAACGGCGGCACCTGTGCCCATGAATTCATCGTTGACCTGCGCCCCTTCAAGAAGAGTGCAGAGGTAGAAGCTGAGGATGTGGCCAAGCGCCTTATTGATTTTGGCTTCCACGCTCCGACCATGTCGTTCCCCGTTCCGGGCACGATCATGATTGAGCCTACCGAAAGTGAGGACCGCGCCGAGCTGGACCGCTTTTGCGATGCTCTGCTGGCCATCCGCGAAGAGATTCGTGCGATTGAAGAAGGACGTGTAGAGCGCAGCGGCAACGTGCTGAAGAATGCACCCCACACACAATTTGAAGTCTGTGCCGATGAATGGAACCACACCTACAGCCGTCAGCAGGCTTCTTTCCCGCTACCTTATGTGAGCAACAATAAATTCTGGCCTGCCGTGAAGCGTGTGAACAATACTGTCGGCGACCGGAACCTCATCTGCACCTGCGAGCCTACCGAAGCTTATGCGGATGCAGTGGTTTAATTGCTGACAGCCTGAAAGGAAGCGGCCATCTCGTTTGAATTGCATGCAGCTCGTGCCGGAAAAGAGCGGTGTGCTGCAAGTGGATGCTTCCGCCATGGGCCAGTGGGGCAACCTCGATCTTCAGAATGACGTTGATATTCAGGAAAACGGATATTTGGCGGTATATATATCCAATGAGCAGGCTACGGATGTGTTTTTCGACAACGTCCAGGTGCTGCACTACAAGGTCCGCTTGCTGGAAGAGCAGCACTACTATCCTTTCGGTCTTACCATGCGGGCCGGCTCCAACGATCCGGTGCCTAACCGCTATCTTTGGCAAGGCAAGGAATTGCAGGATGAGGTCGGTCTGAAGCTCTATGACTTCCATGCCCGCCAGTACGATCCTCAGATAGGCAGGTTCTGGGGGATAGACCCGGCAGACCAGTTCCCGAGCGGCTATACAGGCATGGGCAATGACCCCGGCAACCTGATTGACCCGGATGGCTGCCAGGTAAGCATGGGCGGAGGTGTAGGTGGTTATACGACCGCTGGAGTTTCAGACATGAGCCTTAGTGATTTTGGAGAGCATTGGGCAAACGGTACAATACTGGACGATACACGGTTTGACCATCCTGTCAATAGTCTCGCTTGGGGCTTGGATAGGATCATTGGAGTTGGTACTATTGGCGGCGGACAAGGGGCGGGAGCTCTTGTTGTTTACCCCCCCGATCCGATGAGTACTGGTTATGGG
>JAMIQN010000188.1:0-6854 GCA_035914595.1 Chitinophagaceae bacterium
AGAAATTGTGGACGAAGAAGGGCGCGTATTGCCGGATGGAATGGAGGGTGAAGTCGTCGTAACGACCTTGGGCATTGAAGCGATGCCGCTGCTGCGCTACAAGACCGGCGACATCGCAACTCTTCACGCCGCAGCCTGCACTTGTGGTCGGCATTCGAAACGCTTAGGCCCTATTGTGGGGCGCAAGGCGCAAATGATCAAGTATCGTGGCACCACCCTGTATCCACCTGCCATCTTCGACCTGCTCGACGAGGCCGGACTGTTGGATGCGTATGTCGTGGAGCTGAGCAGCAATGAGCGCGGCACGGATGAGCTGCTCATTCACCTGCATACGCCCAATATGCATGAAGGCTTCGCAGAATGGCTGCGCGGAGTCTTTCAGGCAAGGTTGCGCGTAGCACCTTCGCTCGCGTTTCATTCGGCAGAAGAAGTGCAGGCCATGTTGCGGCCCGGCAATGCACGAAAGGCAATTCGCTTTATAGACCGCCGAACGCACTAAGAGGTTTTCGAAAACAGCCTCGGAAGAATGCGGCAGCGGTTCCTACTTCACGAAGCCTGTTCCTGCGCATGAAAGGCCACCCACAAATGACCATCCGGATCGGCGAAAGCCTCGCTATACATGAATCCCAAATCCTTCGGAGGCCGCGGAGTGGTGCCGCCTGCCTGCGCCGCCTTCCTGCAAAATGCCTGGACGGCTTCCCGACTCTCCAAGGTCAGGCAATGGATCACTTCAGTGGTGGTCTTGCTATTTGCAACCTCCGTCTGGATTAGCGACTGAAAGAAGGAGTGCGACGCCAGCATCACGGCGATATGATCCGAGACCACCATCGTGATGCCGTCCTGATTGGAGTAGGCCTCATCCGGTGAAAAGCCCAACGCGGTGTAGAAAGACTTCGATACTTCGAGGTCAGCGACAGGCAGATTGATAAAGATTCGGGGGTCCATGAGCAGCGATTTTTGTTAGGAAAAATGCGATGTCTTAACAGGCAGAAACCTCACTTGATAGCGGGATACAGGTCGCCCGTCTCCAGGTTATGCTTCAAGTTGTTCAGGCCTGTTTCGAGGTCATTGCCGATGCTCTTATCCATGAACAACGACATGAGGTTGAAGGGC
Source organism: Chitinophagaceae bacterium (assembly GCA_035914595.1). GTDB lineage: Bacteria > Bacteroidota > Bacteroidia > Chitinophagales > Chitinophagaceae > UBA1952. Next base: position 1,114 of record JAMIQN010000188.1, read on the forward strand.
CAGGGGCTGCGTCCTTTAAAAGTCCACGACACGCGGGTTTGGCCGGGGCCTGCATCGGCGGTCGTCAGGATGCCATTGGCCTGGCTTTCAAAAGGCTCTTTAAAACTGATTTTTGTTTCCAGTACTTCACCATCGCGAACGGCAATGATCTCCTGCTGGCCCTTGCCTACATCTTTATTGCCTTCCCAGGCAGAAATGAAACCGGGCTTCCCATCTTCACCGGTAAACGTCTGCTTCATGTTCGGATCGAGGCGTGCCCACTTGCTGTAATAGTTCTGATTTTTCAGGAGGCCGATGTAGGCAAATACTTCTGCACGGGGTTTCGCGATGACCACCTCGCGGCTGACGGAAAAATCGCGGGGCACAAACAGCGCCACGATAAAGGGAAGGGCGATGATGATCAGGATGGCGAGGAGGACACGTTTGAGGATTTTCATGGGGCGTATATTTTGGGTAGGCGAAAAAGTAATGGCTAAATTTTTCAATTTAAAAAAGGACTACTTCCGCCTTCCCATGGGTACAATAACTAACAACCCTGTGACACTTGCAATGGTTTAGCCGCGTCAGGTGAACAGGCATTGAAACAAGCAGAAGCACCTTCAAAAGAGCGCAGCCACCGGCGCTTTATTCTTCGGGCCTTCCGTTTGTGATGCAAAAAATAGGAAGCCATTCCGACGAGCACCATAGCCAGCAGAAACAGGCAATGAGAGAACGAACTTCCTGCGGCAACAGCCATGAAGAGGGATTCTATTGTTGCCAGAAGCAGACCTGCATAAGCCCATTCACGGATGCGCGGAAAAGAACCCGGCAGTAGGATGGCAACTACACCGAGACATTGCCCTATTCCTGCCACTGCAAGCAGCCATGCAGTAGTGTATGGAAACACTACTGTACCCGATGGAAAGAAATGGGATACGGCCACGACCAGCATTCCAATAGAGAAGAGTGCAGTGGTCAGGAAATATCCAAGAGTAAGGCGTTGTGTGGCAGCCATAGTCACGGCAGAAAGGACTATAAAAAAGGGCTCATCTGCATTGCAAAACTGGTTTTGTTGACGCTGGGCTGTGAAGGGTGATCATGCCATAAGCAGTACGCCGCAGTGCCAGAATGATGACGGTCGCAGCACGAGGAGGAATAGTCCGCAAAAGGCTTTGAATATTTGATGTATGAAAACCATCGCCATTGTTACCTACCCACACGCAGTGCTTTCCTCCATCTCGGGTGTGATGGACATGTTTCAAGTGGCGAATGCTTATCTGCAAATGCAGGGGCGGGCTCCCTTCTTCAAAGTGGTGCAGGTAAGCCGGAATGCACCGGGCATGCTCCGGGTGGCGGCTCCCGCCCAAATCGAATGTCAGCGCACGTTTCATCAGGTGCAGGACGCTGATATTATTCTGGTACCTGCCTTTAATTCGCCGGCAGAACTGGTGCTTGCCGAGCAGGCTCATATTGTGCCATGGCTACAGGAACAGAGAGCGGTGGGTAAGGAGATTGGTTCGCTTTGTTTTGGTGCCTACTTTTTGGCAGAAGCAGGATTGCTGAAGGGGCAGGCTGCCACCTCGCACTGGCTGGCCCTCGCCGATATGCAACAGCGTTATCCTGACATCCTTTGGCAGCCGGATGTGCTGATGACCGACAACGATGGCATCTACACGAGCGGTGGCGCCTTGCTTTCCTGGAATCTGGTCATCTATCTGATCGAAAAATTTGCGGGTCGGGAACTGGCAATTGCCGTGAGCAAGTCATTCAACATAGACCTTGACAAAGGCCGCCAGCGCCACTTCACCATTTTTCAGGGGCAGCGCAGCCACGGCGATGAGCGCATCCTCGATGCACAGTCCTTCTTTGAATCAGAATATCTGAATGAAATCTCCGTTGAGCAGGCCGCCGAAAAGGCGCACATGAGCAAGCGCAACTTCATTCGAAGATTCAAAACGGCAACGGGTAATACACCAGTTGAATACCTGCAAAGAGTGCGCATTGAGGCTGCGAAAAAAGTGCTTGAAAACACGGCAGGCAATGTGAACACAGCCATGTTTGATTCCGGCTACAATGACCTGAAAAGTTTTCGGCGGGTCTTTCGTCAGGTAACGGGGATGACACCTCAGGACTACCGGCGGAAGTTTAGCCACATTGGTGGTGCTGCCGTTGCGGAACCGCTCTAAAAAGAACAAGCCCCGCTTGGATAAGCAGGGCTTGTTGCGCGCCAGCGCGTAGAGAATTAATTAGTTAGTAACCACCGTCATTATCCCGGCGATTGTTGTAGCTGTTGTTATTACCGTAACCGCCGCCGCGACGACCGCCACCGTAGCCTCCGCCGGAGCGCTGCTCCATAGGACGGGCTTCATTGACTACCAGTTTGCGGCCGGCAAGTTCTTGGCCGTTGGTAGCTGCGATGGCTGTTTCTCCGTCTTCCTTATTAGTAAAGGTGACAAAGCCGAATCCTCGGCTGCGACCGGTTTCACGGTCGGAAGCGACGAAAGAATCTTCTACGTTTCCGAATTGGCTAAAGTGATCGCGGAGCTGGTCTGCGTTGGTTGCGAAGGCAAGGTTGCCTACGTAAAGCTTCATTGACATGTTCGTTGTCTTGGTGGTTTGCCGCACTGGCACGACAGTGTGCGAATATCCGATATTTCCTATCCCCTCAATCCTGCCTTTAGAGAAAGGTTTGTGAATGTGTTTAGAATTTCTCCGAATCTCTAATCAGGAGTGAGAGTCAGGCGGCGCTTAGTTTCTTCTTCAGTCCCATATCCAAAGCATCCAGAAACTCTTCTGTATAGAGATAATGGACGCCGTGCTTCACATCAGGGCCATGCACCGAGATGGCGAGGTCCTTCGTCATCTGGCCGCCCTCAACGGTCTCTACACACACCTGTTCCAGGGCATGGCAGAAATCAATCAGCGGTTGATTGCCATCCAGCTTTCCACGGAAGGCCAGGCCACGTGTCCAGGCGTAGATGCTGGCGATTGGATTGGTAGAAGTAGGATTGCCCTTCTGATGCTCGCGGTAGTGGCGGGTAACGGTGCCGTGAGCCGCTTCTGCTTCCATGATATTTCCGTCGGGAGTAATTAATACAGAGGTCATCAGACCGAGGGAGCCAAAGCCCTGTGCGATGGTATCACTCTGCACATCGCCATCATAGTTCTTGCAGGCCCACACAAAATTGCCATTCCACTTCAGTGCGCTCGCTACCATGTCGTCAATCAGGCGATGCTCATAATGCACGTCTGTGAACTCCTGGCTTACCTCTGCAAAAATGTCTTTGAAGCGGCCATCATACTTCTTCAAAATCGTGTTCTTGGTAGAGAGATAAAGCGGCCAGGCCTTGCTACGCGCCATATTAAAGCAGGCATGTGCAAAGCCGCGAATGCTTTCATCCGTATTGTACATGGCCAGCGCTACGCCATCGCCCTTGAAATCAAAGACCTCATGCTCTTCCACGCTGCCGTCTTCGCCTTCAAAGCGGATCGTCAGCTTGCCTTTGCCCTTAGTCAGGAAGTCTGTGGCGCGATACTGATCGCCGTAGGCATGGCGCCCAACGATGATGGGGGCATCCCAATTCACGCAGAGGCGTGGCACGTTGGTCATCACAATCGGCTCCCGGAAAACGGTTCCGTCCAGGATATTGCGGATGGTGCCGTTGGGGCTCTTCCACATGTGCTTCAGATTAAATTCCTTCACGCGAGCCTCGTCCGGGGTGATGGTCGCGCACTTGATACCCACCCCATGCTTCTTGATTGCATTGGCCGCATCAATCGTCACTTGGTCATTCGTGGCGTCACGATGCTCGATGCCGAGGTCATAGTATTCGATGGGCACCTCCACATAAGGAAGGATCAGCTTGTCCTTGATGAACTTCCAGATGATGCGTGTCATTTCGTCACCGTCCAGCTCCACCACCGGATTGGCTACTTTGATTTTGTTCATGATGTCAAAAAAGAGGCTTGAAAAGTTTTCTTTGAAAAAAGGGCCTTCCATTAGGAGGCTTCCTTTGAAAGGCCGCGAAAATACGGGCAAGCCTGCGAACCTGACATGACGGCGGCTGCCTCAAAAAATGGAGCTGAAACCTGTTTTCAGAAAATGGAAAATGTAGCCGGGAGTTCGAAGCCTTTGTGAGCCTGTTCCGAATTTTACTCGCTGATTCATAGCTGCTAACCCTGATCTGTGCCTGTGCACAAAAAAAATTCGGCGTAGCAGGCGGCCCTGTAAAAGCCAAAGCAATGTTAACCCGTATCTTTCCCCGATAAATCGTTTACGCGAAAACGCTGACACCATGATAAGAACCACAACACTATTCACGAGGTTGGGTTTGGCTGCGCTGGCAATTGGCTCTGTCCTTGCCTGGCAACCCGCGCAGGCATCCTCTCACCGGGAGGCGCCGCTGATTGCACAAGACCCGCAGGCAGACAATACCGACCTCTATGTGTTTCGCTCGCCCGATGACACGAACTACGTGACGATCATCGCCAACTACATCCCCTATCAGTTGCCCGAAGGCGGCCCTAATTATTACACCTTCGGTGAGAATATTCGCTACGAGATTCACATCAAGAACAACACCGCCAATTTCGGTGATGACATTCGCTATCGCCTGACGTTCACCGTTCGGAATGATGACACCACAACCTTCTTCAATATCCGCCTGGGCAAGCGCAATCAGCGCACTACCTGGTCGCTGAATAAGTATGTGGCCGGTGGTTCTTCCTTCGGTACCACCATCGCTACCGGCACCTGTACACCTCCAAACGTCGGTCAGCGCTCTATTTCAGGAAGTGCAGGATTGGGACTTTCCGGCTATGATACGCTCGTCAAAAACGCCATTGTGAACGCTTCGGGCGGCGGCGGTGAAAAAATCTTCTGCGGCCCTGCCGACGACCCCTATTTCGCTGATATGGCCGGCCTGTTTGACTATGGAGGCATCCGGCCCAACGGCAACCCGGTCAATGCGCCCAAGGATGGAATGGCACGATTCAACGTCAGCACTATCGCGCTAAAAATTCCGATTGCCACTTTGCAAAAGGCAAATCAATCCGTCGCCTCCGCTCGTGACATCTTAGACCCTGACTATGTGATTGGCGTGTGGGCCTCTGCATCGCGCCGCGAAATCACGACACTGGGCAATGGCACCGTTAGCTATCCGGGAGGATTTGGCAACGGCTGGGTTCAGGTTTCCCGAATTGGTATGCCGCTCACGAACGAGTTATTTATTCCTATCGGTGAAAAGGATTTGTGGAATGCTTCTGACCCCACGGACGATAACGAATTCGCTCAGTATTTCCGCAACCCCGAGTTGGCGCTTTACATGGATGATTCGGCCCGCGGAGGTGAAATGCCGGCCCTCAACCAATTGCGCGTCCAGCAGGCATCCCGCCCGGACATCGTGCCCGGTGGCTTTGACTTCCGCAATGGCAAGAAAGGCCTTTGGCCGCTGAAAGGAATTAACCTAACGAGCACAGCGCTTGACCCTGCCGGTTTTGGCAATTACCTGCTTCCTGACTCCACTTCACCGCGTGCGTTGGACGTGCTGCCCTTCTTCTATACCGGCTTCCCCAACCTCAGCCCTTATCAGTTGGCAGTTGGAAAAGACAACGATAATCCGCTGGCAATCGGCAAGCCGTTTATCAACAATTTCCTTCCTACCGGCGGCGACATGATTCGCCTGAATATGGCAGTGCCGGTAACCCCAAGGACAAGCCCCGCACTTTCCAGCCTTGGCCTTTTACAGGCAGTCATTACAGGC
>JAMIQN010000189.1:0-3027 GCA_035914595.1 Chitinophagaceae bacterium
GACGACCGGCACAACAATCATTGCACCGTAAATCAGGTAGCCGGTAAGGTCCAGTTCCGAGTGGAACCAGGTCTTGAAATTCATCAGAAAAAAGATGAGGGCGATGGAACCGACAATCATGGCGATGGCACCGAAGTCGAGCTTCTTGACGGGTAAGCCGATGGGCGCCCCTTCGGAGGTCTTCAGCAATTTGCCCTTCGCTGCCAGGAAGGTGACGAGGCCCATCAACATGCCGATGCCGGCGGCAAGGAAGCCCCACTTATAGTCCACCTTTTCGGCAAGGGTGCCGCAGACTAGCGGGGAGAACAAGGCACCCAGGTTGATGCCCATGTAGAAGATGGTGAAGGCACTGTCCACGCGGCGGTCGCCCTGCGGATAAAGCTGGCCCACCATGGTGGAGATATTAGGTTTGAAAAAGCCGTTACCAACAATGAGGAAGGTGAGGCCGGTCCACATCAACGTGAGTGCTGCACTGCCGGTAGTGCTGGCACTGAAGAACATGAGAAACTGCCCCAGCGCCATCAGCAGGCCACCGGTAACGATGCTGCGGCGATTGCCGAGATAGCGGTCGCTGAGGTAGCCACCCAGCAGAGGAGTCAGATAAACGAGGCCGGTATAAGAGCCGTAAATGTTGGACGCATCGCTGTTGCTGAGCAGCAGGATTTTCGTCATGAAGAGCACGAAAATGGCCCGCATCCCGTAGTAGGAGAAGCGCTCCCACATCTCCGTAAAGAAGAGTAGGTAGAGGCCTTTGGGGTGCCCGGTGGTTTGGGGTTCCCCAGGCACGATGGACGGCTGCTCTGCGGCGGCACCAGTAATCTGGTCAAGATGGCTGTTTTGGTTGGTGTTCGACATGCGCTGGTTTAGTGTGAAGCGCGGCAAAATACAGCATTTGATACCTCTGGCAGGGCAGAGCATCGCTTTTTTACCCCCCAAATTCCCCACTCGGGTTTTTAGTCTGCCGCCCGCAGCGGATGCACCTGTGCTCTTTCTTTGCATCGTCAATGCCCGCTACCTACAACATGCTGCTCCTCGGCTCCGGTGGTCGTGAGAGCGCCCTCGCCTGGAAACTGTCTCAAAGCCCTCTCTGTGGTAAGCTCTACATTGCTCCGGGCAATGGAGGAACGGCTGCCTACGGCGAAAACATCGCCCTGTCACCGCTGGACTTTCCTGCCATTAAAGTCTTCTGCATCGAGCATCAGATTGACATCGTTCTGCCCGGCCCGGAAGACCCGCTCGTAGCCGGCATCTGGGACTGCTTTAACGATGATAAAGATTTAGCGCATATCATCGTCTGCGGCCCGTCGAAACAAGGTGCTCAGTTGGAAGGTAGCAAGGCGTTTTCAAAAAAATTAATGCGCCGCCATGGCATCCCCACAGCCCGCTATCGTGAGTTTGATAAGGAAAGCCTGGAACAGGGATATGCATGGATTAGTCAGCAAGGCTTGCCGCTGGTCGTTAAGGCTGATGGACTGGCTGCCGGCAAGGGCGTCATCATCGCGCACACGCACCGCGAGGCACAGGATGCTTTGCGGGCCATGATTCTGGATGCTCAGTTTGGTTGCGCAGGCGATAAGGTGGTGGTAGAAGAATTTTTGGTCGGCATTGAGCTTTCCGTGTTCGTGCTGACGGATGGCGATGGCTATGTTGTGCTGCCTGCAGCCAAGGATTACAAACGCATTGGCGAGGGGGACAAAGGCCCCAACACGGGTGGCATGGGCGCCGTTTCTCCGGTTCCTTTCAATGATGAACAGTTCATGAGCCGCGTTCATGACAATATCATTGAGCCTACTATCCTCGGCCTGCATTCAGAACATATTCCCTACCAGGGCTTCATCTTTTTCGGGCTGATTAATGTGCAGGGCGACCCCTACGTAATCGAGTATAACTGCCGCATGGGCGACCCGGAAACAGAAGTGGTCATGCCGCGCCTCAATGAAGATCTCGTAGCCCTGATTGTGGACATGAAGAAAGGTCGCCTCGGCCAACGACATGCAAAGCAAAAACCGGAACATGCCTGCACCGTAATGCTGGTGAGCCAGGGTTATCCGGGCAGCTACCAAAAAGGGAAGCGCATCACCGGCCTCGACAAGGTGGAAGGCAGCACGGTATTCCATGCGGGCACCACCGGCAATCCTGATAATATCCTGAGCTCCGGCGGCCGCGTGTTGGCCATTACCTCATTGGCAGAAAGCCTGGAATTGGCCCTCCAACTCTCGTACGCAAATGCAGAGAAGATTGAGTTTGAAGGGAAACAATACCGCCGCGATATCGGCTGGGAATTCCGTTAGGCGGTCTGCGGGATTGGCGAGGGTCTGCGGGAAACAAATACAAACCTTAGTTCTTAAACCAGGCCCGGAAGACGTCCAATCCGTTTGCATAGAGCATCAGTGCAACCAGCAATATCAGACCTACCATCGTGGCCCGCTCCATCACTTTCTCGCTCACCTTACGTCTGGTCACCAGCTCAAAAAGCAGGAAAATGACATAGCCGCCGTCCAGCCCCGGGATGGGCAGCAGATTCATAAATGCAAGTACGATGCTGACGAAAGCCACCAACATCAGGAAGTCGTGCCAGTCGAACTGGGTGGGGAAAATCTTGGCGAAAGTGCCAATGCCGCCGAGGCTTTCTGAGGCCTTCACCTCGCTGGAAGTGAAAATGAGTTTGAACTGCGCGATGTAATTCCCGAACTGTTGCCAGGTGAAGCTGAAGCCCTTGGCCACAGCCTCCAGCGGACCATAGGCGATGTGCTTTGTGGTCAGGAATCGCTCCGCCCCGTATCGGTAAAATCCGATTTCACCTTTGTCATTCACGTTGCCATCCAGCACTGCCAACTGGCTGCCCCGAACAACAGTTAGACGAATTGCCTGGCCTTTCATCTGATGAACCTGCTCCCGGAAATCATCGAAGAAGAAGACTGGTTTCCCATTCAATGCAATGATGCTGTCGTTTTTCTGCAGCTTCATTCGGGCGGCTTCACTGCCGGGCACCACATCAGAAACAACAGTGGGCACCCGTGGTGAGAT
>JAMIQN010000190.1:0-8314 GCA_035914595.1 Chitinophagaceae bacterium
TCTTGATTAAGGGCTTTGATGTCTGTAGCAGACATGCCGAGCAGCAACAGTTTTTCTTTGGCCGCCGCAATGAGGCCGTCAAAATTCATGATGCTGTTATCCAATTCTTTCTTCTTCTGCACCGCAATCCGATAGTCCTGGCGGGCGTTGTTCAGCGCTTCGCTGTAGAGGGAAAAGAGGGGAGCTCCTTTGGCGACAAAGCTGCCGGTGCTCTTGAAGAAAAGCTGGTCAATCCGGCCGGGGACGCGTGCTGCAATAGCCTCCGTCAGGCTTTCATCCGGACTGACTGTAGCGGGTAATACCTCTCGATTGCCGAGCCTGCCTTCGCGAATGGTGTCGGTGGTGATATTGCCCAGGCGCATCTGCTCTTCATTGAGTGAAATTTCATTCGGTGCCGACTGCGTTCGTTTCACCCGAATTAAATCCATGTGGCAAATGGGGCAGGTGCCTGGATGATCCTCTACAATCTGCGGGTGCATGCTGCAGGTGTAGTAATAATCTGCATCGGCCTGCTTCACCTTGCCGGAAGTACAGGCAAGAAGAAAGCAGAAAATCAGAGAAAGACTGAGGAGAATCTTCACGACTATTTTTTTGCGATGATGAAGCTTTCACTATCCACCAGGAATCCGGCATTGGCGGCTACGGCTTCTTCAGGTTTCAGGCCTTCGAGAATTTGAACCAGGTGCTTACTGACGATACCCGTCTTCACCTTTTTGGCTACGAACCCATCCTGCTCGCGCACAAAAACAACCTTATCCATGCCGAGTGAATAGACGGCCTCCTCGGGTAGCCAGTTGGCATCTTTATTTCCGGTAAAAACAGTTGCCTTCACGGCGCTACCGATGGGCAGTTGCAGTTGGGTATTGTCAAAAGGAATGCGGGCCGTCAGCGATTTGCTTTGCATTTGATAGAAGGGTACGATTTCGGCAATGGAAGCGCGAAAATCCTGATCGGGATTGGCGGCAGGCTGGACGCGCACCCGGTTTCCCACGCGGAGCATCTCTTCGTATTGTGGAAAGACCTGCAAGGCAATCCGGGCATGCGTCGGGTCGAGGATAGAAAAGAGCGACTGCCCCTGCTGCACATACATGCCTTCCTTCAGCGAAAGCGGAGTAGTGGCACTCACGTCACTTGAAAAATTGGCCCCGGCATTTTCATATAGTACCCCGCTGTGCCGGCTGTAGATCGTCACAGATTGTTCGGCTTTACCATTCCGAATGATGTGCTGAATCTGTTCCTGCGTCATGCCCAGCAGCAGCATTTTGCGGCGCGCCGCCTCCATGAGTGATTGATTTTGGGCATCGTTGCGAAGCAAAAACAGCAACTCGTTTTGGGCACTCACTAAGTCAGGGCTGTAGAGTTCCATCAAGGGCTGACCGGTTGCAATTTTTTGAAAACGATACTGCACATACATGCGCGTGATGCGGCCGCTAATACGACTGGAAATTGTGGCAGCATAGCGCGGGTCGTACTCCACATTGCCGGGCACTTCCAATTCCAGGTCTTCTTCACGGGAGGTCATGTGCACCATCGGAACATTGGCAGCCACGGCCTGATTGGCAGGCTTCAACAGGATGTCCAAGGATATTTCCAGCGGCTCTTTCCCCGTCCTGACTTTCTCCAGCTTCATTCCGCAAACCGGGCAATTGCCGGGTTGGTTGCTGTGTACGGCCGGGTGCATGGGGCAGGTATATCCCGCAGTCGCATGGGCCGAGTCGGCGCCGGGCTTTGTCGTCGCCACAGGTACCAGCTCCATGCCGCACTTGGGGCATCGTCCCGGCTTATCGCTAAAGACCGAATCCTCAGGCATGGGACAGGTGTACTGCACGGCGGCATTATGCGATTTCGGTCCGCAGGAAAGCCAGGTCAGCGCAAGGCCCAATACAAGAAAAATGTGTCGTAGCCTCATGATCCCTGGATTTGAAAAAGGCTGAACAATTCTGACTGGACGTTCATAGCCTGTTGCCGGATATCGAGCATGGAAAGGCGTGCATCCAGCAGGCTTTGCCAGGCATCAAAGAGTTCAAAAATTTCAGCCTTGTTCTGCTCATAGCTGATTTGGAGGGATTGAAAATTCTTTTCAAGGGCCGGAATGATCTCCTGCTCGTACAAGTCCAGCTCCTTTTTCAGGCCTTTCAGTTCGGTGTTCTGTGCGCGAGCGGTGCCTTTGGTAATGCGCAGGTAAGCATGTTGCTGCGCATGCAGGCCTTCATTTTGCCAGAGCAGACTTTCCGCCTTGGCGTGGTTCATCTTCGCAGACCATTCCGCCAGCGGCAGCTTCATCATGGCCATAAGCGAAAACATCTGAGGCTGTTGTCCGAAGCCGGCCATGTGCTCGTAGCGCAGGCCAAACTGAGGGCGCAAGCCGGCCAACTCCGCCTGCCGCGCCATGTTATTGGAGGCAATCGTCTTTTCGAGTACGAGATAATCACTGTTGTGAAGGAGGGCACTGCTGTCATTGAGGAGCGGCTCAAAAGCATACCAATGAAAGTTGGTGTCCACTCGAAACCGTGAATCTGCATCGCGGTGCATGAGGCTGTTGAGTAGAGCGAATTGCTTGTCTTCATTGGCTTGGAGCACGGCCTTATCAGTGCGGAGTTTCGCCAGAGCTGCTTTGAGCTTGTAGTAGGAGTTGATGCTGCCGAGGTTGTTCTTGTAGCGGATTTCTGCGCTTTGCATCATAAACTGAAGCAGCTTTTCATTCAGCGCCAGCAACGAAATTTTCTTTTCGGCGATGATAAGGTCGTAGTAGGCCTGTCGCGCCTTTTCCATCAATTCGCTAATCATGCCCTGCTCCCGCACCAGCTCGATATTTCCTTTTGATTTCAGGAAATCATACTCAGCTTTCTGATACTTCCGATTGGGCAGCATCTGCTCGGCAGACACCATGAACATGCCCATTCCGGTCATACCATCGCGGGCACGCCAACGGTCCACATTGTAAGGCGTTTGAAAGAAGCCGGCGCTGAACTCGGGCGCCATCCAGGCATAGGCGCCCTCGGCCTCGGCAACCATCGCTTTGTAGGAAGCACCGAGCATTTTCAAGGAAGGGTGATTGCTCAGGATGCTATCGCGAATGGAGGAAAGAGGAAGTAATGGTTGCGCCCATACCATCTGCATCGGGCAGGCCAGCCATATCAACAGGAGGAGGCGTTTCATGAATGAATCTTTTAGGTTCAATGCACGGTTTCGTACACTTCAATCTTGCCGAATTTCTTCAGCTCATACTCTTTTGCCATCAGGAAGATGAGCGGCGTGACCAGCAGAATATGGGTCGCTGAGGTAATGACACCCCCCACCATGGGCAGGATAATAGGAATCATCACATCACTGCCGACACCCGTGCTCCAGAGGATGGGCATGAGCGCAAACAACGACACACATACCGTCATGATTTTGGGCCGCAGGCGTTTGGCAGCGCCGGCAATGACGTATTCCTGTAAGTCTTTTCTTGAAATGGTTTCGGCACTATTGCCTTTCAATGCCACTAGCTTTTGCATCGCATCGTTGAGGTAGATCACCATGACGATGCCCGTCTCCACTGCCAGCCCGAACAACGCGATGAAACCAACGGCCACGGCCACCGATAAGTTCACCCCCCAGAAATAGACCATGAAGGCGCCTCCGATCAGAGCAAAAGGCAGGCTGATCAGGCTGAGGAAAGCCTCGCGCGCACTGTGGAAGGCGAAGTACATGGAGATGAAAATCACGATCAGCACAATGGGCAGAATAAACAGCAGGGTGCGTTCACTACGAATCAGGTTTTCATATTGGCCGCTCCATTCGATATAATAACCCTGCGGCAGCTTTTTGGTCAGTTTCGTAAGTGCTTCTTTGGCGTCATGCACGGTGCCGGCCAGGTCGCGGCCGCGCACATTAAAAAGCACGGTGCCGCGCAACATCGCATTCTCTGAATTGATCATCGAAGGGCCTTCAGAAATGCGCACGTCTGCCACAGCCTGGAGGGGCACCGGCCCAAAGCCGTTGGTCTGAATTTGCAGATTTTTCAGGTCGTTGATGCTGCTTCTGAAATCCTGCGCAAAGCGGGCATTCACAGAAAAACGCTTCCGTCCTTCCACAGTAGTGGTGATGGGCATGCCGCCGAGCGCAATTTCAACGACACGATTGACGTCGTCCACACTCAGGCCATAGCGGCTGATGGCGTCACGGTTGATATCAATGTCTAAATACTTGCCGCCGGTGATGGGCTCGACGTACAGGTCTTTAATGCCGTTCACGCCCTGTAGTTCTTTGCTGAAGGCCTGCGAGAGGGAATAAATAGTATCCAGATTCTGGCCAAAGACTTTTAGACCCACATCCGTGCGGATGCCGGTACTGAGCATGTTGATGCGGTTGATGATGGGCTGTGTCCAGCTATTGACCACACCGGGTATTTGCAGCTTGGCGTCCAGCTCGGCGATGATGTCGGCCTTGGTCATCCCCTTGCGCCATTCGCGTTGTGGTTTGAGCAGGATGATGGTTTCAATCATGTTGATCGGGCTATTGTCGGTAGCAGTATTGGCGCGGCCTGCCTTACCCAATACATTCTCTACTTCAGGCACCGACTTGATGATTTTGTCCTGCACCTGCAGGATACGCTTCACCTCGGTATTGCTCACATCCGGCATGGTGGTGGGCATAAAGAGGATGGATCCTTCATCCAAAGGCGGCATGAACTCGCGGCCCAGGCTGAACAGGAGCGGAATGCTGACGGCCAGCGCCAGAATGTTTACGGCAATGGTGGTTTTGCGATAGCGAATGCAGGCTTTGATGACCGGCGTATAGATGCGTTCCAGAAAACGGTTCAAAGGATTCTTTGATTCAGGAACGAATTTTCCTTTCATAAAAAAGGAAATCAGTACCGGCGCCAGGACTATTACCAGCAGCGCATCCACGACCATGATGAAGGTCTTGGTGTAGGCGAGCGGGTGAAACAATTTTCCTTCCTGTCCTGTCAGCAGAAATACCGGCAGGAACGAGGTAATGATGATCACAGTGGAGAAGAAGACGCCCCGCGACACCTGCTTGCAGGCGGCCTCAATCAGCTCAAGCCGCTTCTTGCGGGGGACCGGCGTGTAGCCACGTGCTTTATTTCGTTTGAAAAGGCTCATGGCTGGTCGGGACTCTTCTTGTTTTGATAATCGGAAAGGAAGCGATAGCTGTTTTCGCTCATGATGATGCCATTGTCCACAATGACGCCGATGGCCAGGGCAATGCCGGTCAGCGACATAATATTGGACGACACGCCAAAGAGGTTGAGCAGGATAAAGCTGATGGCGATGGTGACGGGAATCTGAATGACGATGCTGAGGGCGCTGCGCCAGTGAAAGAGGAAGAGAATCACAATCAGCGTGACGATGGCCATTTCCTCCATGAGCTTCCATTTGATGTTGTCAATGGCGGCTTCAATGAGGTGGCTGCGGTCGTAGGCAGTGTGAAAGGTGACGCCTTCCGGTAAGCCCTTTTCAATGGACTTAAGTTTTTCCTTGACGGCATGAATGACCTTATCAGCATTCTCACCGTAGCGCATCACCACAATGCCACCGACAGCTTCACCATCGCCGTTTTCATCGAAAATGCCCAGGCGGATGTCGCCCCCCATTTGCACTGTGGCTATGTCGCTGACGCGAACCGGAATGCCATTGTTGTTGGCTACTTCAATTTTCTCGAGGTCTTCCTTGCTCTTCACATAGCCTAATCCCCGGACGATATAGGCCATGTCGCTCATTTCAAACTTGCGCCCCCCCACATCGTTGTTATTGGCCTTCACTTTATCCACCACATCAGTTAGGGAGACCTTGTAATAGCGAAGCTTTATGGGGTCAATGACGAGCTGATACTGCTTTTCAAAACCACCGAAGCTGGCCACTTCCGCCACGCCGGGCACCGTTTGCAATGCGAGTTTGATATACCAGTCCTGTAGGGCACGTTGCTCGCCCAGGTTCATCGTTCTTGACTTGAGTGTGTACCAAAAGACATGGCCTACGCCTGTGCCGTCGGGTCCCAACGACGGAACGACGCCCGGAGGCAGGAGGCGCTGCGCGTAATTCAATCGTTCCAACACCCGCGTGCGCGCCCAATAGATATCTGTGTTGTCATCGAAAATGATGTAGAGGAAGCTCATCCCAAACATGGACGAGGCGCGGATGCTCTTCACCTTGGCCACCCCCTGCAGATTAGAAACGAGGGGGTAAGTCACCTGGTCTTCGATGATCTGAGGGCTGCGGCCCGGCCATTCCGTGAAGACGATAACCTGGTTTTCGCTCAGGTCCGGGATGGCATCCACCGGATTTTGGAGCATGTTGATAATGCCCAACACGAAGGCGCCTGCGGCAAGGAACAGCACGATCAGGCGGTTCCGCAACGACCAGGAGATGATGCGTCCAATCATGGGGGCATTTTAGCGGATTACTTCTTTTACGGAACCGCAGTGCATCATTTTGCTACCGAAATAGGGATTCTCAATCTGCCGCGCATCGCTCAGCCAAAGGGCGCCACCTTCGTACATCGGGCAGTATTCGTGGTAAAGCGGCCGGCCCGTAGCAAAGAGGGTTGCAAACGCATACATCGCCTCGCTGAGCGATTTGAAATGTTGGCGCTGCTCTGCTAATCCGGATTTGGCAATGGCATCGGCGTGGGTTCGGATGGCCGGCTGCAGTTTGTCAAATGCCTGCTTTTCCTTGAGGCGGAAATAAGACTTGTCGAAATCATTCAGGTGTTTGGTAAGGAGCGCCGCCTGAGATGCTGCTGCTTTCTGATTGCTTCCTACCAATGCAGATTTCAGGCTCAGATAATCCTTCATGATGCTTGCAGAAAAGGCTGACACCTCTTTATCTAAGTTGGTAAAAGAGGGGCGCAGTTCACGAACTTTTGCATCGTCTGTCGTGGCATGCATCTCCTTATGATGTTGTGCTATCGCAGGTGAATGGATGAAAATGGCTGCTGCGAGAAGGGTAGTCAGCACAATGGGAAAGCTGGAATACTTCATATTGGGTAGGCGGGGAGGTTGGTTGGAAAATAATGCCTGTGTTGAAGGGTTGCTGCGGATGGGTGTTAGCATGTTCCTGCATTCAGCCTTTGCGACAGCCGGACAAAGTTCAATTCCACCATTGCCGGCCTCTTTACACTATCGGCGGAAATGTTTACAAGATTCTGCCGACTACTCTCCAATCGTTACTCTAGGTATGGAAGTGTGCCTTCCAGTATGGGCATGATGCTACGACATAAGCTACCCATGTGGCCTTCTTGCCTAGCGGGCAACAGGTAGGTCCGCCTATTGGATTTGGACTAATTCAGCAATTGGGACAGTCGCTGCTCCTGCATGACGACGATGTTGGTGCCACGCATCTCGATGAGACCTTCGTCGCGGAAATCGCCCAAAGTGCGAATCAGAGATTCTTTGGCCGTGCCGGCAATGGCAGCCAGGTTTTCACGGCTGATATGCATCGGAACCGGCTCGCCGTCTTTATCGCTGTATTTGTGATGCAGCATAATCAGAGCCTCGGCCACCTTCTTGCGTAGGGAATTGTAGGCGATATTCAGTAGTTGTTCCTCCCGTTCGTGGACATTGCCGGCCAACAGCCTGATGAACTGCCGCATCACCTCGGGATTGTTGTTGATCAGGCCTTCGAAGGCATCGCGACCGACGCTGGTAATCTCGCAGGGTTCCAGGGCTTCGGCGGATTCATGGTAGAGGCCGCCTTCCAGTAGGGCCGTATAGCCAAAAAATTCACCCGCCTGATAGACTGCAATAATCAGGTCCTTGCCTTCGTCATTGGTCTTAAAGGCTTTCACCTTGCCTTCCGCCACATAATAGAGGTGATAAGCGCGCTTCCCTTCGGTGTAAATGCGTTCCTTTTTCTGATAAGAACGGCTCTCCTGGCTTTCATCAAAAAGCTGCCGCAAGGTCTTGTTGTTGCTGCCGTCAATGAGGTTGTTGAGGCCTTGCATGTTGGCAGGGCGGGCCGCCTGAATAGCTTCGGCTTTGCGCAGGCGCCCTTCGATGGCATTGAGAAGTTCGGTGCCTGAAAAAGGCTTCGTGATATAATCATCTGCGCCCAACTCCATGCCCTTACGGATTTCGCTGCGCTCTGCTTTTGCCGTCAGAAAAATGAAGGGGATATACTGGGTATCCGGATTTTTCTGAAGCATATGAATGACGCCATAGCCGTCCAGTTCGGGCATCATGATATCGCAGACGATAACGTCCGGTGTTTCGGCAACTGCCAATGAAACGCCGTCCTTGCCATTGGCAGCGAGCAGGACTTTGTAGCCGGCCAACTCCAGGATTTCGCCCATGTTGTCGCGGATTTCA
>JAMIQN010000191.1:0-4502 GCA_035914595.1 Chitinophagaceae bacterium
GCAATCATGAATTTCAGTACACCTTTCGCAGGCTCAATGAACCGATTCAGTTCCGGCTTTTTGCGGCAGGTTTTTATTCCAAAAACTATACGCTTCAGGTCGTGCAGCCGCCGATGCTTCGGGCCATTCGGGTACAACTCGACTACCCTGATTACACAGGCCGCAAGGATGAGATTCGCAGCTCTCTGGGCGATATGAGCCTGCCTGTGGGCACCCAAGTTGGCTACGCCCTCATGACCGGCTATGCCGACGGGGCCGACCTCCGCTGGAGCAGTGGTGTGTCGGTGCCGCTTCGTGCTCAGACTTCCGGCTTGTTCAGCTTTCGGCATCAGTTTCTTCAGGACACGGCCTACACGATTTTCCTGCACAACAAGCAGGTGCCAAACGGTTCGGGATTCAGCTATCACGTACAGGTAATTCCGGATCAATATCCGGTCGTGCAAGTGCAGGAATTTCGAGATACGGTGACGGGCCGGCAGGTGGTTTTGACGGGCTCTGCCGGCGATGATTATGGTATCAGCCGCGTGCTTTTTCACTATGAAATCACCGATGCACAGGGCCGCAGCTTAGGGCAGAAATCCTTTCCTCTGGCGGTAGCCGGTGGCAATGTGGTTTCCTTCCAGAAATATTTTGATCTGCAGGTGCTGGCGCTGCAGCCGGGGCAAAAAGTGAGCTACTACGTTGAGGCTTTCGACAATGACGCCATTCACGGACCGAAAGCATCGCGCAGTGCTACGATGGTCTATGCCATGTACACGCCGCGGCAGATTGACTCATCCATGAATGCAAATGCAAGGCAGATCAATGCCGGGTTGAGCAGCAGTGCGCATCAGGCGAAGGCCTTTCAAAACGACCTGGAAGAGGCGCAGGAAAAGATTCTTCAGAGCACCGACATGGCCTTCGAACAGCGCCAAAATCTGCAGGAGCTCGCCGACAAACAGGCGCGGCTTCATGCACAACTGGAAGCTACCCGGAAACGCCTGCAGGAACAGATGCAACAAAGCCAACAAAAACCGTTCAGTGAAGACTTGCGTGAGAAGCAGGAAGAGGTCAAAAAGCAATTGGACAACCTGCTTGATAAAGAGCTGGCAGAGCAGATGAAAAAGCTGCAAGACCTGATGGCGAAGCTCAATAAAGAGGATGCCGAAAAAACACTACAGGAAATGCAGGAGCAGAACAAGCTCTTCAACATGGATATGGAGCGTATGAATGAGTTGCTCAAACAATTGGAGGCTCAAATGCGCATGGAAGACCTGGCCAACAAAGCCGATGAAATGGCGAAAAAACAGGCCGAACTGAGACAGCATACCGACGACGGCAAGCAGAGCAAGGAAGCCCTTTCCGGCCAGCAGGATGCCCTTCGGAAAGAGCTTGAAAAGACTTTGAATGAAGACCTGAAAAGCCTTGAAAAAGTTGCAAGCGGGATGAAGCAAAAGGCTGACTTCAATAAGCCGGAACAGGCCGGCAAGAAGGCCGGCGAGAAGATGCAGCAGAGCGAGCAGCAACTAGATCAAAACAACAAGAGCGGAAGCAGCCAAAGCCAGAAACAGGCACAGGAAAATCTGGAACAAATGGCCAGCGCACTTCGCAGCATGACAGGCGCAATGAACATACAGCAGATAGACATCAACATCCGGACAACGCGCCAACTACTGACAAACCTCATTCGCCTTTCATTCGACCAGGAAGGCCTGATGGGGCAGGTTCGCAACACCTCTACGGCCAGCCAGGCCTACCTGGAAAACATGCGAGAGCAGGCCCGATTGCACAACGCATCGCTGATGATTCGCGATAGCCTTTTTGGCCTCAGTAAGCGCGTTTTCAAATTGGCTCCTACCATCAACAAAGAAACTGGAGAGTTGGAGCAGAACATGAAAAGGTCCATTCGATCGCTGGAGCAGCGCAACCTGCCCGATGCGCTCAGCCGCCAGCAATTTGTGATGACGCACGCCAATAATCTTGCGCTCATGCTGAATGAGCTTCTGGCCAACCTGATGCAGATGCGAAGCCAGAGCATGATGAGCGGAATGGCCGGAAGTTGCACCAAGCCCGGCGCAGGCGCACCGAGGCCCAGCCCCAGCCAACAACTCAAAGACATCATCACCGGCCAGCAGCAACTGGGGCAACAGATGGGCAAGAAGCCCGGCCAGGGGAAGCAGGGCGAGCAATCGCAGCAGTCGGGCAAGAGCGGACAGAACGGTGCCGGCGGCGCAGGTCAGGGCCGTGGCAGCGAGGATCAGTCGGAATATGGAGATGCTGAAAAACTGGCGCGTCTTGCAGAGCAGCAGGCTGCTATTCGGCGTCAATTGCAGGATTTGCAGGGGCGGCTGAAAGGCACAGGCTTCGGCCAAAGCAAAGAGTTGCAAGAGATCCAAAAAGAAATGGATCGTAACGAAACGGATATCGTGAATCGCAGGCTGAGCGCTGAATTGCTGATGCGGCAACAGGAGATTCTGACCCGGCTTTTGAAAGCTGAAAAATCATTGCGAGAGCAGGAACAGGACAACAAGCGGGCCTCCAATGTGGGCAAAGATGTGCCGCGCCCCGTCCCCCCGGAATTGCAACAATATCTCCAACAGCATCAGCAACTTTTGGAGTTGTACCGAGGTGTCCCTCCGCAACTGCGACCCTACTTCCGGCAGATGGTAGATGCCTATTTCCACAACATCAACAACCGTCAAACACAGTAGAATAGCGGATAAATTGAACTTTATCCACATTCTCATTTACCGCAAAAAACTGCTGTTTTGCCTATGGCTTGAAAAGAGTAACTTTCGGAATAATCGGCTAACAACCATAATCACAAAACCGATCGTCTATGCTTTTTTCCAGACACTCCCGGTATTCGACACACACGCCTGCGGAAGAGATTAAGAAGCGCTTGATTGGCCAGCACGTCAAAATCCATGACATGGATTTTGAAATTTTCGACAAGGATGGAATGCTCAAAATCATTCCTCACGCAGAACAGATCACCTACATCAAGACCCTGCCCATCACGCATGTGGAATTCCGTGGCCAGGGCAACACGACAAATGTGCACATCACCTCTAAAATGAGGAAGATTGACAAGGGCGGTCCTTTGATCGTCCTATTCTTTTGCGTCTTCCTGTTTGTGGCAGCGCTCTTCATGCTTGCCTACATCAAGGAAGAGGGGTTTGAGATTTACGCCTACCCTCTCATCGGCGCCAGCGTACTGGTGTTTCTCATCTTCTGGCTCAAGCTCGAAAGCGGCTACTTCGACTACGTCCGTAAGATTCGGAAGTTTGTGAAGGATGCCAGCAAAGAGCCCTCAATTGCAGTGGCTCATTAAGCCTCGATTTCTCCGGAGCTCTTGCATTGCAGACGGTAATTTTGGGTTACGCTCGCGTAGCCCAATTTTTTTCTCAGAAATGTCCGTACCGGCCTTGAAAAAAGAATCCATTTCCGCCTTTCACATGTTCAAGATTGGGGTTGGCCCCAGCTCTTCACATACCCTCGGCCCCTGGCGCGCAGCCCTTCGATTTATTGACGGTCTGAAAGAGCGAAATGAATTACAACTCGTCCAAAAAGTTCAGACACTGCTGTATGGCTCGCTGGCAAAAACGGGGAAAGGCCACGGCACCGACATCGCTGTGGTGCTCGGGCTCTGCGGCGAGGATCCGGTAACCTTCGACGTCAATCAGATTACACCGCGGATGGAGCAAATCGCTGCAGAGAAAAAGATGCTCTTTGCCTCCTCGATTGAGATTCCTTTTGACCCTGCAATGGACGTAGTTTTTCTGATGAAAGAATCGCTGCCGACACACCCAAATGCACTCACCTTTCTCACTACTCTGGCAGACGGAAGAGAGCTTGCAGAAACCTACTACAGCATCGGTGGTGGCTTCGTAATTAAGGATGGTGAGGGCGACTCAGCAGGAGAGGTGGTGGACCTTCCCTACCCGATTGAAAATGGTGCTGACCTCATTCGCTGGTGCAATGAAACCGGGCTTCCCATCTCTGAAGTGGTTGCAAAAAATGAATTGGCCTGGCGCAGCGCACCGGCCACACATGAAGGCCTCATGCGCATCTGGGGCGTCATGCGTGATTGTATTTATCGCGGCGTACAAAAGGAAGGCATCCTGCCCGGCGGGCTGAAAGTGACGCGGCGTGCCGCAGCCCTTAACCGGCGCATGTTGCAGGATCGCAGCTACGCCAATTTCGATGAATGGGTACAGGCCATTCGCGCTGGCGGCAGCCAGTTTCAATACATCCTCGACTGGGTAAGCTGCTTTGCACTTGCCGTGAATGAAGAGAATGCTTCCTTCAGCCGCGTTGTAACCGCGCCTACCAATGGTGCTGCCGGCGTCATTCCTGCCGTGCTGATGTACTACTGCATTTTCAACGACGGGATGGATGAAAAGAAGATTGCACGCTTCCTGCTGAATGCCTCTGAAATCGGTTCCATTTTCAAAAAAGGAGCAACGCTAAGTGCGGCTATGGGCGGATGCCAGGCAGAAATTGGCGTCTCTTCGGCAATG